>NZ_MEBQ01000044.1:0-136637 GCF_001722105.1 Salinivibrio sp. SS3
TTGTTAGGCGGGTGTAGTGCGTCTCTGTCGTGCGTTTTGGCTTGTGCCTGTTCTTGGTTCTGCTCTTCTGGTGCCGTTGCTCTACAACGGCCTCAGGATCAAGTTCGGTTACGGCTTGTTCTGCTTCTACCGCGACATCGACGTACGCCTCGGTCTCGGTCTCGGTCTCGGTCTCGGTCTCGGTCTCGGTCTCGGTCTCGGTCTCGGTCTCGGTCTCGGTCTCGGTCTCGGTCTCGGTCTCGGTCTCGGTAAGAGTTTCTACCTCTGGGACCGCCTCGTCTACCTCAACCTGCTCCTCAGCATCCAGGCCCCAATCTGCCAGGGTATAGGTTTCAGTGGTTGGCTCCTGTGCTTGATCCACAACCTGCTCGGCCGTCTCTTGGCCAACGTCTTCCTGGGTCTGAGTGGCTGTTTTCGCTTCCAGCTCCGCCTCTTCATCCACTTTCAGTTGCGCAAGCAACCGCTCGACTTCCGCCAAGTCACGTTCCGGCTCAGCATACGCGACCGGCTCAGGTGTTCCCGCGTCCATAACAGGCTGTGGCTGCAGCTGCGGCGCCTGCTCATCAAGGTACGATGCAGACGACACCTGCGGTTTATCGCGCTCAGGCTCTCCAAGCTGCTCGCTTGGTTGTGCCACTTCGCCTAAATCATCCAGCAGAGCCTCAAAGTAATCGTCGAGCGCTTGACCACTGGATAGGGCGTTATGCTTGTTCATCCTGCTCCAGTCGCTCCAAATAGGTTAATAGAGTTTTGTAGGCAAACACACCGCGGCAATTTTTCGCGTAGAATGACGCGGGCATATGCTTTAAGCTCGCATCCCGAAACTTGGTGTCGATGGGCACGGCTGACGCCCATACCTGGTCGCTATAGCGAATTTTAAGCTCCTGCAGCGTTTCCAACGATGCCCGCGTACGCTTGTCATACATGGTTGGAATGATAGTAAGATTAAAGTCGGCGCTACGAGACTTTTGCATGATCTGTAACGTGCGCATCATACGCTCTAACCCTTTCATCGCCAAAAACTCGGTCTGAACCGGGATCAGCACACGGTGGCTGGCCGCTAGGGCATTGACCATCATCACGCCCAAAATCGGTGGGCAGTCGATCAACACATAGTCATAATCATCGGCCAACGCATCCAGCGCTTTTTTCAATACCAGCCCCATGCCACCCCGGTTGCCCATTACACGGTCCAAGGTTGCCAGCGACATATGCGCGGGAATTAAGTCCATGTTTTCAAACTGCGTTTTGACGATAAGTGGCTGCACCGTCTCTTTATTGACGGTCTGTAATTGAAACAAATCAAATAAGCTAGCGGGTAACTGCTCTGAATCAAAGTTCAAATAGGTCGAGAGCGAGGCGTGTGGATCCGTATCCACCAGCAGGACACGTTTCTTACGCTCACTGATCAATCCTGCCAATGTCACCGTGGTGGTTGTCTTACCAACACCGCCCTTTTGGTTGGCGATACTCCAGACTATCAAGCCCCACTCCTTATTTTAAATTTAGCTCAACCAATATGCGTTCAGCGATCCTCTCCAGCGGTAAGTCTTCCGACGATATCCCCGCTTTCGCCACGGCTTGCGGCATGCCATAAACCACGCAGCTTTCCTCATCTTGGGCCCAGATAGTGGCACCGGCGCTTTTTAGCATCCGCGCCCCTTCTCGGCCATCCGCTCCCATCCCCGTTAACACCATGGACAAGACTTTATCGCCATATATTTTGGCGGCAGAGCCAAAGGTCACATCAACACAGGGTTTGTAATTCATTCGCTCGCCGCCATCTAAAATTTTTAGGCGTGCGGCCCCCGGCCTGCCATCAATCATCATCTGCATCCCACCTGGCGCCAAGTACGCGTGCCCGGGTTTGAGGGTGTCACCATCTTTCGCTTCAACGACCGTAATTTTGCTCAGCCCATTGAGGCGCTGTGCAAATGCCGATGTAAATGTTGCCGGCATGTGTTGAATCAAAATAATCGGCAGCGGAAAGTTAGCGGGCAATTTGGTGAGTACTTTTTGCAGCGCAACAGGCCCCCCAGTCGACGTGCCAATTGCCATCACTTGGTAACGTTTCCCTGTCGCGGTAAATCGCGCTGGCGCCTTGGACGACGAACTCGTCCCCACCGCGGGGCGTGACGCTGGGCGCGCGGGCGTACGTACACCGCCCGCTGGCGACGCTGTTTGCCCAGTACCGCTAGTGGACGCTGGACGTGTGGCGCGTCGAAGTACCGGCCGTTTACGCGCAATTTCGAGTACACGCTGTTGCAGTAAACTGGTCGCTTCTTCGCGGTTACGAGCAATATCCTCGAACTTTTTAGGAAGAAAGTCGAGCGCGCCGGCCTCAAGCGCATCCAACGTGGCTTTCGCCCCGTCATGCGTCAGCGATGAAAACATTAGAATCGGTGTTGGCGTTTGCGCCATGATTTGACGCACCGCCGAGATACCATCGAGTACTGGCATCTCCACATCCATAGTGACAACATCTGGCTTCAGTTGCGCGGTTTTTTCTACAGCCTCTTTACCATTTACCGCGCTATCAATGACCTCCATTCTCGGGTCGGCATTGATGATTTCACTCACGCGGCGACGGAAGAAGCTGGAGTCATCTACCACCAATACTTTTACTGCCATGGGCGTCCTTTTCTCAAATTAACCTGCGTAGTGTTTCAACAGGTTGGGCACATCCAGAATTAATGCAATATGGCCATCACTGGTGATGGTGGCCCCTGCCATTCCGGGTGTTCCTTGAAGTAGTTCGTCAAGCGGCTTGATGACCACTTCCTCTTGACCAAACAAGGTGTCTACTACAAACGCGATGCGTTGATGCGCGATTTGCACGATCACCACGTGGCCTTTGGTTTTATCGATATCGGTTGCGCTTCTGCACAGCCAATCTTGCAAGAAAAAAATCGGGATGGCTTTGTCTCGAACAATCAAGGTAAGCTGTCCATCCACCGTGTTGGTTTTGGACATGTCCAAGCTGATAATTTCACTGACATTCGACAGCGGGAAGGCAAACGGATTTTCACCAACGCCTACCATCAAGGTTGGCAATATTGCCAGCGTCAATGGCACCTTGATTTCCAGGACTGTCCCTCGACCTAACTCAGAGTCGATATTAATGGAACCGTTGAGCTTGGTGATGCCAGTTTTAACCACATCCATCCCCACACCCCGACCAGAGATATCAGAGACTTCTGTCTTGGTCGAGAACCCGGGCGCAAAAATCAGGTTGTAGGCTTCATTATTGGTGAGGCGTGCCGCCGCTTCTGCATCAAGTACACCGCGCTCAACCGCGATACTCTTTAACTTCTCAGCATCCATGCCTCCCCCATCATCAGCGATGGTGAGAAGAATATGGTCCCCTTCCTGCGACGCTTTTAGGGTGATAGTACCGACTCGAGGTTTGCCTGCTTTCTCGCGTTCATCAGGCATTTCAATACCGTGATCCACCGAGTTACGTACTAAGTGGACCATAGGATCCGCTAGGGCCTCGACCAGGTTTTTATCCAGGTCGGTCTCTTCGCCCTGCATTTCCAAGACAATTTCTTTTTTCAAGCTACGCGATAAATCACGCACCACTCGGGGAAAGCGGCCAAATACTTTTTTGATTGGCTGCATACGCGTTTTCATCACCGCGCCTTGCAAGTCGGCGGTGACCACGTCTAGGTTGGTGACCGCTTTGGCCATGCTTTCATCGTTACTGCTTTGGCCCAGACTCACTAAGCGGTTACGCACCAATACCAATTCACCGACCATATTCATAATGCCGTCAAGCGTGGAGGTATTGACTCGCACGGTTTGCTCTTGCTGAGGCGCGGCTGGTGGCTTTTTCTCTGGCGCTTTTTCTGCCGCCGCAGGGGCTTTGCCGCCCGCGCCTGCACTTTTCGGTGTGCTTTCTTTGGCTGGTTCTGGCTTGCTCGCTTTTTTAGCTGGGGCGGCAGGTTCAGGTTTAGGCTCAGGCTTAGCTTGCGCATCTACCTTGTCGGCATCCGCTTTCGCTTTATCCGCTTCAGCGGCGGGCCCTTTGCCTTTACCATGCAAATCATCCAAGAGCTTTTCGAACTCGTCATCATCAATCAGCTCATCACTACCTGACTGTGATGCCGACGTTGACGCATCAGACGCCGCGGGGGCCGCGGGGGCCGATTCCTCTCCCTCACTTGGCGAGGCAGCAGGCCCTTTACCTGCACCGTGCAAGTCATCTAGCAGCTTTTCGAACTCATCGTCGGTAATATCGCCGCTGTCAGCCTCGGTACTTTCTACCACTTCAGGCTTTTCTGATGATTGGGTGTCAGACGCTGTGGGGGCTTTTCCCTCACCATGGAGCTGATCGAGCAGTTTGTCGAATTCATCTTGGGTGATCTCATCCACGGAGTCGCCACTGATCGCACCGTCATCCTGACTCGCTGCGTCACTGGCGGGCGTCTCAGGTTCTGGCTCGGGATCGGGTTCAGGGGCCGGTTCTGGCTCAGGATCGGGTTCAGGGGCTGACGCTTCTGCCGCCGCTTCATCTTCACTGGCAGGCTTGGCATAGCGGTGAAGTGCTTCGAGCAAGGCACCATCGGCTGGCACAGGCTCTTCGCGATTTTGTACCGCAGCGAATTGATCATTCACGGTATCCAGTGCCTGCAAAATGGTATCCATCACATCCGATGTCAACTCACGTCCGTGATTACGCAAGTTATCAAAGACGTTTTCAGCACCGTGGCACGTATCGACCAACGCATTTAAGCCAAGAAAGCCCGCGCCACCTTTTACGGTGTGGAAGCCGCGAAAAATACTGTTTAGTAAGTCTGCGTCATCAGGGGCACGCTCCAAATCGACCAGCTGCTCAGACATCTGCTCGAGGATCTCTCCCGCTTCAATCAAAAAGTCCTGAAGGATTTCTTCATCCATCTCAAAGCTCATAGCGCACCTCTAAAAACCCAAACTCGATAATAAATCGTCAACATCATCTTGGCTGTGAACCACGTCATCGCGCTCTTCAGGGTGAATCACAGGACCCTCAGGGGCTGACTTATCGGTGGTATCATCTGCTTTTTTCGCCGATGCTGCGTCAATCGCAGCGCTCTCCATGCCAAAGGCCGTCAGTATTTCAACCAGCTGTTGCTCAACTTCTTGCACCAATTCAATCACGCGCCGAATCACTTGGCCGGTTAAGTCTTGAAAGTCTTGTGCCATGAGGATTTCAGTCAGGTGCGCGTGCAATTCCGTCGCGCCCCCTTCTACTTGGGTCAAGAGTTCGTCAATGTTGTGGCACAATGACTTGAACTCATCCAAGGCAATCTCACCGCGCATCAGGCTGTTCCAGTTGGGACGAACGGCTTGCAAGTTGTCTTGTAGCTCGCTCGCGATTGGCATGGTTCGTTCAACCGAATCCATGGTTTTGTTGGCGGCCAATTCGGTTTTCTGCATGACATACGTGAGCCTGTCGCGAGCGTCAGGGATATCCACGTTGGCCAAATCACTCACTCTAGGATCCAAACGAAAGTCAGTAATCGAGTCATGTAATTGGCGGGTGAGCTTTCCCACTTCATTAAACAGTGGGTCACGCGCTTCTTTCGCTATCTCGGTAAGAAGCGTATTAGCGTTATCTTGCTCTCCGTTTTCAAGATACGCGACCAATTGTTTCGCTTGGTCCAGATTGATCATGGCGGTTCCTTCTTACTGTGCGCTTACTGTTTACATACGCTCGAAAATTTTGTCGAGCTTCTCTTTCAACGTAGCGGCAGTAAAAGGTTTAACAATGTAACCATTCACCCCTGCTTGCGCGGCTTCTACAATCTGCTCGCGCTTCGCCTCAGCGGTGATCATCAATACAGGCAGGTGCTTAAGATCGCCGTCTTTACGGATTTCTTTAAGCAAATCGATCCCCTGCATACCAGGCATATTCCAATCGGTCACGACAAAATCAATACCGCCTTTTTTGAGGATTGGCAGCGCGGTTAAGCCGTCATCCGCTTCAACGGTATTGTTGAAACCTAAGTCACGAAGAAGATTCTTTACGATACGGCGCATTGTTGAAAAATCATCAACAACGAGAATTTTCATGTTTTTATCCAAGGTTGCCTCCGGTGAGGTCTCGTTTTATTGTCGAAACAGTTACTTACTCACTATGCCAAGCGGATAGCTTAGCTCTCAAACGTTGCGTAGCCTGACTTTGAATCTGACAGACCCGGGATTCGCTGACCCCTATCACTGCGCCTATCTCTTTGAGGTTTAATTCCTCATCATAATAAAGAGATAGCACTAGTGCCTCTCTTTCAGGAAGACTTTTGATCGCCGCCGCTAATGCAGCTTTGAAACTGTCTTCCGCAACACCCTGAAAGGGAGTGTTGTCGTTACGATGGCTCTCTGTTGTGAATGCATCTTCAGAGACGCCCAGATCATCCATCCCGATCAAACGCCCACAGTTTACATCGTTAAGCGCCTGATGATACTGCTCTAAGCTCATATCAAGCTTTTCAGCCACCTCCACGTCGGTTGGATCCCGACCTAACGCTTTTTCTAGTGATGCGATGGCATCACTGATTGAACGACTCGCCTTGTGGACAGACCGTGGCACCCAGTCACCGCGGCGCATATCATCCAGCATAGCACCGCGAATTCGAATACCGGCATAAGTTTCAAAACTCGCCCCTTTAGAAGGGTCATAATTTTGCTGTGCCTCAAGGAGGCCGACCATACCAGCTTGGATCAAATCTTCTACTTGAACACTCGGTGGCAAGCGCCCCATCAAGTGATGCGCGATGCGCTTGACCAAACTCGAATAACGCTCAAGTACCGCTTGGCGATCTGCCCCTGTGCGGCTATACGTGAGCGCTCTATTCACGAATTAACTCTCCTGCGTCATCATTTTTGATCAGCAACCGCTCAACAAAAAACTCCAGATGGCCTCCCGGATTTCGCGGCACCGGCCAAGTCAGCGCTTTGTTCGCCAACGCACTCATCGCCAATGATGCGGGCGAGCGAGGAAATGCGTCAATGACAACTTTTTGTTTTCTCACTGCTTGCCTCACCCTTTCGTCAACGGGAACACATGCTACTAATTCTAGATTAGCATTGAGAAACCTTTCAGTGACTCGCGTTAATTTTGTGAACAAGTCTCGTCCTTCACGGTAGCTTCTGACCATATTTGCAACAACTTTAAAGCGTGTCACACCATGCTCACGGCTGAGTACTTTAATCAATGCATACGCATCAGTAATTGATGTAGGTTCATCACAGACCACAATGACGACATCTTGTGCGGCGCGCGAAAAGCTCAGTACCATGTCTGAAATCCCCGCGGCAGTATCCACTAAGAGTACATCAACCTCTTCTTCGAGTGTACCAAAAGCGCGAATTAAACCAGCATGTTGCGCCGGTGTTAGCTCTGTCATACCTTGAAGACCAGACGATGCAGGTACGATTTTCATACCGTGAGGACCTTCGAGAATAATATCTTTCAGATCACAGACGCCTTGAAGCACATGAGACAGATTCTTACCCGCTCTTAGGCCAAGTAACACATCCACATTGGCGAGACCAAGGTCGGCATCTAGCACCATGACCTTTTTACCTTGGCGGGCCATAGACGCGGCCATTCCCAGTGTGACATTGGTTTTCCCTACGCCACCTTTTCCCCCGGTTACGGTAATAACCTTGGTGCGTGACGGATTGGTTAAACGGCGCAGGCCGCTTGCTTGATCTTGCATGCTTGTCTCAATCATAAAAGTCCGCCCCATTCGACTCTGGGACATCACTGTTCCAGAAGTGACTGTGCTGATCCGCACCTGATTCCAACATGTCGCTGGCTTTTGCAACCAGGAACTGTCCCGTGGCTTGGCGGATATCTTCCGGCACACGTTGCCCGTCGGCTAAATAGGCCACAGGCAGGGCATTTTCGATGGTGACACACAACAGTTCACCGAGGCTGAGCGATTCATCGAGTTTGGTCAGAACACATCCCGATAACGGGATACGGCGAAAATGTTCAATGGTTTCTTGTAAAACGCGGCGTTGTGACGTCGCCGGTAACACCAGCAGGCTACGGATATGGGAGCCACTGTTTTGCATCAGGGTATCGAGCTGTTCCGACAAGCGAAGATCACGCTGCCCCATTCCAGCGGTATCTAGCAATATCAAGCGTCTATGACGCAGCTGATAAAGGATGTCGGCAAGTTCATCAGCATCTTTAGCCACTTTAACAGGACAGCCAAGGATACGGCCGTATGTGGCTAACTGCTCATGGGCACCGATACGGAATGTGTCTGTGGTCACCAAGGCAATATCTTCAGGGCCAAACTCCATCGCGGCTCGCGCCGCCAGCTTGGCAATCGTGGTGGTTTTTCCTACCCCAGTCGGACCCAGCAGTGCAATCACCCCGCCAGTTTCTAGCATATTCTCATCAACCGTGATCACCTGATCCGCCACTAGGTCAAGGAGCGCTTGCCACGCCTCATTCGGTGGTGTCTCTTCTGGAATATAACAGGCCAATTGATCCGCTAGCTCGGACGAGAGTCCCATGCGCTCTAGGCGTTTGATGAGCATGGCGCGCAGCGGCTCTCGCCGCTCTACCTCTTGCCACATCAGCCCCGACAATTGATGCTCTAACAGGCTTCTAATGGAGGCCATTTCTTGACGCATTGCATCAATTTCTTGATGCGAAGCCTGAGATTGACGCCCCTCAAACCGAGAGGGATCAAGCTTCGGTTTTGGTGGAGAAGCGGCCCCGCCGTTGGGTTTGGTGGTGGTATTTTGCCAGTCCGAGCGGTTGTTGCTTTTTAGCTGGCGACGCGGCTCATAACCGCGCCCTAGCGCGGCAGGCCGGTCGTCAGCCCCTGATGGCGATGAGCGCCGTGCTGGCTGCTTTTGTTGACGTTGTAGCAAGGCGCTCAGCGAGTCAGCTTCTGTTTCTGGTTCGGCTGGCTGAGATTGTTCACGGTACTCGTCCAGCATCGCGGAAAAGCGAGGTGGGCGCTTAGTATGACTGTTTTGACGACTACCTGCCTGTTGCCGTTGACGCAGTTGCACTTGATCATCCGCCAGTTGGCGGTGCGCCTGAGAATAAGCCTGAGCAGATTGTTGCTGCGCGTTTGGGGCGGGCTTATCAGGCATTGGCTCTGTATCCGCATCAACCGCCGCGACAATTTCTACGCCGCCAGTCACTTTTTTGTTAGACATGATCACCGCATCAGCGCCAAGTTCTTCTTTCACTTGGCTTAATGCTGCTCTCATATCCTTTGCAAAAAAACGTTTTATTTTCAAAGCACTGCCCTACTCATAAACGATGTTAATTGTTGCCAACTGCATTGACGATACGAATTTGTTTTTCATCAGGCACTTCTTGATAAGACAAGACGCGTAGCGTCGGTATTGTGTTTTTGACAAATTTCGCCAATGTCGCTCTTAGCACGCCAGACGTTAGCAATACCGCCGGCTCGCCTTGCAACTCTTGCTGCTGTGTCGCGTCAGCCAATGAGGATTGCAATCGCTCAGCCAAACCCGGCTCAATCCCGGTCGACTCGCCACCCGATGCCTGCATGGTTTTATGCAACATCTGTTCCAGTTCAGGAACAAGGGTGATCACTGGCAGTTCAGGGGCGCTGCCATTGATTTCTTGAACGATCAGACGACGCAGTGCAATCCTGACCGCAGCGGTTAAAATGTCAGGATCTTGACTCTTGCCGGTGTACTCGGCCATGGTTTGCACGATGGTGCGAATATCACGGATAGGGATCGCTTCACTGAGCAAGTTCTGCAGCACTTTGACTAACACACTGAGCGGGATTTGATCCGGGATCAGTCCTTCAACCAAGCGCGGTACCTGCTTACCTAACATATCCACCAAGTTTTGCGCTTCCTCGTGACCCAATAAACGCTCGGCGTTGTTAGTCAGCATCTGGCTAAGGTGAGTGGCCAACACAGTGGCAGAGTCAACCACGGTATAACCAAGTGCTTGCGCATGCTCTCGTTGGCTGGGTTCAATCCAAACCGCCTCAAGGCCGAAAGCCGGATCTTGGGTGGGCTCTCCGTCGATAGGGCCAAACACTTGACCTGGGTTGATCGCAAGTTCATGTTGAGGGTGGACGTCGGCCTCTCCAACCGCGACCCCCATTAAGGTGATGCGATAGTTATGGGGTGGCAGCTCAAGGTTGTCGCGAATGTGTACGGGGGGGATCAAAAAACCAAAATCTTGCGACAGTTTTTTGCGTACACCTTTGACTCGGTCGAGCAGCTCGCCGCCCTGATCACGATCGACCATGGCAATCAGACGATATCCTACCTCTAGCCCGATAACATCCACCGGCTGCACATCGTCCCACGATAGCTCTTTCGGCGTGGCGGGAGCGGCCTCAGGAAGATCGGTTTGCTCCGGTGCTTGTTGCGCTTTTTGATATTGTTTGTATTTCCAGTACGCTAAGCCACCACAAATCACTGCCAGCAGTAAGAAAGGCAAATGCGGCATGCCCGGCACCAACCCCATCACCGTCAAAATACCGGTGGCAATCATCAACGCACGCGGATTATCAAACAGCTGGAACACCACCTGCTGTCCCATGTCTTCTTCGGTGTTTTGTCGCGTCACCATAATGGCGGCGCCTATCGACAGCAGCAAAGACGGTATTTGTGCAACCAGACCATCACCAATGGTCAATAAGGTATAGACTTCTAGTGCTTCGGAAAACCCTAAGTCATGCTGCCCCATCCCGATCGACAAACCACCCACAATGTTGATGAAAAGGATCAAAATACCGGCGATGGCATCGCCTTTGACGAATTTAGACGCACCATCCATCGAGCCGTAGAAATCCGCTTCTTGCGTGACTTCTTGGCGTCGTGACCGGGCTTGCTCTTGGTCGATGAGCCCCGCGTTTAAGTCGGCATCAATCGCCATTTGTTTACCTGGCAATGCATCCAAGGTAAAACGCGCGGTCACCTCTGAAATCCGGCCCGCACCTTTAGTGACGACCATGAAGTTAATGATCATCAAGATAAGAAAGACCACCAAACCCACGGCATAGTTACCGCCAATGACCACCGAGCCAAAGGCACCAATCACTTGGCCTGCTGCATCCGGGCCCTCGTGCCCATAAAGCAAAACCACACGCGTGGAAGCAACGTTAAGAGCCAGCCGCATTAACGTTGCGATCAGCAGCACCGCCGGGAAAGCCGCAAATTCAAGTGGACGCCGTGTATAAATGGTAACCAGCAGTACCACCAGCGACAATGCAATGTTAAACGAGAACATTAAATCGAGCAGCATTGGCGGGACAGGAAGCACCACCATCGCTAAGGTCGCTAATACCAGTGCTGGCGCACCGATAGCCGGCATCGCTCCTAACCTGTGGTAAGGCACTTTGTCAGAAAATGGCAATCGCCAGTTGGCTTTTAACATGTTAAGCGTTCAAATCCATGATTGGTGAACGCGGGCCTGGTGCCGCGTATACTCAAAACGGGAATGCAGAGGAAGCAAGTTTTACGCCAAAAAAAGCTCGTAAAGTGTCAGCATTTTGGCACTGCGCTGACATTGTCGCGCTCGGCGACGCTTAGTCATGTTGTAAATCGGTAGGGATAGGTAAATAAGCGTCATCAGGACGCGTGGGCCGTCGACCTCGTCCTTTTTTGTATTGCTTTAACTGGAAGACATACGCAAGAACCTGAGCGACGGCGGTAAACAAACCGTCAGGGATCTGTTGCTCAAGCTCCGTGCTAAAATACAATGCCCGCGCCAGCGGGGGAGCAGGAACGATGGCAATATCATATTCAGCGGCAATTTCTCGTATTTTCAATGCGGTAAAGTCGGATCCTTTGGCGATCACCACGGGCGCGCTATCCATATCACTGTTGTAGCGCAACGCCACGGAATAATGTTCAGGGTTAGTGACCACCACATCCGCTTGGGGCACGTCAGCCATCATTCGGCGCTGGGCCATTTCCCGCTGCAACATGCGAATTCGCCCTTTCACTTCTGGGCTGCCCTCGGTTTCTTTATGCTCGTCTTTGACCTCCTGTTTGGTCATTTTGAGCTGCTCATTGTGTTGCCAAATTTGAAATGGCACATCGATGACTACCACAACCAACAGGGAGCAGCACACCAACAGAACGAAGTTAAGTAATATATCGAGCGCGTGATAGAGGTTGCTGGGGAAGGTATCAATGGTCAGCTCGAAGAAGTCCTCTAGGTTGATATAAACCAAGTATGCGGCCACACCCGCCACCAACACGACTTTGAGAACCGACTTCAATAACTCGACCAATCCCTGGGTACCAAACATGCGTTTAAAGCCAGAAAGCGGACTCATTTTCGACAGTTTAGGCCGTGCAGCCTCCCACGAGAAACTCACCCCACCGAGCCCGGCCGCCCCTACGAGGCCGGAGATAAAGAGCACAATCAAGATCAGCCCAAGTGGCAGAATCAAATGCAGTAGCTCACCGACCACCACCAGCATCAGCTCTGAGCTGTCAAAGATCTCGGCGCGTGACAAAGAGAATAGGCGCGTCATTAATGCCATCAAGGCTTCGCCCAGCGCTTGTCCGAACCACATCAAACTGATGGCACCAACGACCAATACGGAAACCGAAGCCAGTTCTCTTGAGCGCGGTACTTGGCCCTTTTCCCGCGCCTGCTCCTGCCTTCGGGGTGTGGCGTCTTCTGTTCTTTCCTGACCTTCGCTCTCTGCCATGCCTCTACTCGCAATTAATTCGAATTAGCGAACAAACTTGGTTTAACCCTGTTTCCCAATGATTGTTGTAGTGCGTCAGCATACCGAACAGCAGATACCAGCTGATCAGCAGCCCCATCAACAATGCAAAAGCGAAGCCAAGAGAGAAAATATTCAACTGCGGCGCGGCGCGCGTCATCACACCAAATGACAAGTTGACCACTAGCAAGGCGATAACGCCTGCTAGGGAAATACTGAGGGCAACTTTAAACATGATCCCGAACCACTGCGCCAAACTGCGGTAGTCGGCAGCACCAATCATCTCGCCAATCGGTAAGGTATCAAAGCTCATCACCACTAGGTTAAGCATTTTTAAATGCCCATCCGTGGCGAGAAACAACATCACCGCCAAAAATAAGTAAAACTGCCCCAGCAAGGGGGTATTCTGGCCATTGGCCGGATCGACCATGGACGCAAAACCCAAGCTCGATTGCATCCCCAAAATCTGTCCCAACACCACAAAGGTTTGCGTAATAAATTGGGTGACCATCCCCATCGCCACACCAATTACCACTTGCTGCGTGAGCACGGTAAAACCGGCGAAGGAGACCAGCTCGATATTCTCGGGGACGGCCGGTAACGCGGGCATCACCGCGAAGGTAATCGCCAGTGACAGGTAGAGACGGATCCTCACTGGCACAAATCGCGCGCCAAAGAAAGTCATCGCCATCATCATCGAAGAGATACGGGTAAAGGGCCAAAAGTAGTTAGCCATCCAAGACAGGAGCACTGAGGCTGGATATTCCATGGCTTGCCTCGTCAGTAAAGGATGTTGGGGATGTGATCAATCAAGCGATAGAAATACTCCATCAACATCCGCGTCATCCAGTGGCCAAAGAACATTAAGGCAATAAAGGTGGCGATCAAACGTGGCAAAAAGCTCAATGTTTGCTCGTTAATTGAGGTCGCGGCTTGAAAGATGGCCACGATAAGACCCACCAACAAGCCGGGTACTACAATGGCTGAAACCAGTAGCAACACCAGATAGAGCGCATCTTGGAAAAGCTCGACAAACGCTTCTGGGGCCATCGCTGCCTCCTTTAGCCGAAACTGGCTGCCAAGGTGGAGAGGATAAGATTCCACCCATCAACCAAGACAAAAAGCATTAACTTGAAGGGTAATGACACTATCATGGGCGATAGCATCATCATACCCATCGCCATCAAGACTGATGCCACCACCAAGTCAATCACCAAAAATGGCAAGAACAACATAAAGCCAATTTGGAACGCGGTTTTCAGCTCTGACGTCACAAACGCAGGGATCAGCACCGTCATCGGGACTTGCTCAGGCTCATCCACTTGCGCCCCCGACATATTGACGAAGGTTTCCAAATCTTTCACTCGCGTTTGCCGAAGCATAAACTCACGCAGCGGCACTTGTACCCGATCAAACGCTTCTCGCGCAGTGACTTGTTCATTGATATAGGGCTGAATCGCTTCTGTATTCATTCGGTCAATCACCGGTGACATGATAAACAAGGTCAAAAACATCGCGATGCCAATAATCACTTGGTTAGATGGCGTTTGCTGTAACCCCATGGCTTGACGCAAAATCGCCATCACCACCACAATCCGGGTAAACGACGTCATTAAAATGACAACCGCTGGCAAAAAGCCCAACGCGGTCATGATTGCCAGAATTTGTAACGTGACCGAGTAGTCTTCACTGCCATCCGGGTTGACACGCATGGTCACCGCCGGGATCCCACCGCCCGTATTACGGCCCACTTCTAAACGTGCCGCTTCACCGCTTTCGCTAATCGATTCGGTGGTGATGCTTTCTTGTGCTGGCGTCGCTTCTTGTTCGGCAACAGCAAACGGCGTAAATAAGGTGGCTGCCACCCACACCCAAGCGGCCAATAACATTCGTATCGTCATTTTCGATTCAACAGTTGGCTTAGCTGATTGGCAAAGCGAGAAGGCTTATCTGACGCTGGCGTCGCAGTTGGAATGGGGTTATCCAGTGTTTTTAACACGTTCACGCTGTTTGCTGTCACGCCGACAACCAACTGCTCACCGTGGATATCAACCACCAAAATGCGCTCCTTTTGACCCACTGCCAATTGGCTAACGATCGTGATGCCATCACTTTGCTGTGCCAGCCCCGGCACTTTTAACCGTCGCAGCAACCAGGCCAGAGCAAAGATAAGCCCTAGCACTAATCCTAGCGACAACAGCATTGTCACTATACTGACCTCGGGCGCCGCCGCCCAAACAGGCATGGGCACCAGGAGTAGACCCCAAATGCGTCGGTTCACCGTCATCCCTATCGTAGTTTCTTAATCCGCTCAGTTTGGCTAATCACATCTGTGAGGCGGATACCAAACTTGTCGTTTACGACCACCACTTCGCCATGAGCAATCAAGGTGCCGTTCACCAGCACATCGAGCGACTCCCCAGCTAACCTATCTAACTCCACCACCGAGCCTTGGTTGAGCTGAAGCAAGTTACGGATGTTAATTTGCGTATGCCCCACTTCCATGGAAATGGTCACTGGAATATCGAGGATCGCGTCCAGTTTCCGCTGTTCATCCGCCCCCATTTTTTGCTCGCTGTCATCAGTGAGCTCTTCAAGTGGGGCCGCTTGCACATCATCTGAGCCCTCGGCGTCAGATTGCTCAGCCAGGGCTGCAGCCCAATCATCGTCTACATCATTTTGATCCATGACGTCTCACCCTTGTTTACTGGTTCTGATCACTGAGCATTACCTTGTTTATCATCGATGGGTAGATCTTCCTCGAGATCATCGAGTAGCTCAGGTTTATCCTGTAACAACGAAATATCCGATTTCGCCATTTCAGGACGCTTAAGTTTTTCTACAATTTTAAGTGCCAACTTATCGTTAGATTGCCCCATCTTCGCGCGATAGGTGGGCAAGTCTTCCACGAACACAGTACACGCATCCGGCATTTCCACCGGAATCACATCCCCTTTTTGTAGCTCCATTAAGTCGCGCAACGATAAGGTGACATCCAATAGCTTGGCACTCAATTCAACATTGACATCCAAGATCTCATCCCGTAGCGCTTTACTCCAGCGCACATCGGTATCCATCTTGTCACTTTGTACCCCGGCATCGAGCAGCTCGCGAATCGGCTCTAGCATCGAGTAAGGCATGACCATGTGAATATCGCCGCCACCACCATCAAGCTCAATGTGGAATGAACTCACCACAATCACTTCTGAGGGGCTGACAATGTTGGCCATCGCCGGGTTTACTTCCGAGTCTAAATACTCAAAAGCGACTTCCATCACGGGCGCCCAGGCGTCTTTGTAATCCTCAAACATCAACTTAAGCAGCATCTGGATCACACGTCGCTCGGTTGGCGTAAACTCTCGCCCTTCAATACGCGCATGAAAGCGCCCATCACCACCAAAAAAGTTTTCTACCAAAATGAACACCAGACGGGCTTCCATGGTGATCAAGCTGGTGCCTTTTAACGGGCGAAAACGCACCATATTCAAACTGGTCGGCACGTACAAGGTATTTTGATACTCGCCAAACTTCATCATCTGCACGCCGTTAATTGACACTTCGGCAGTTTTACGCAGCATGTTAAACAAGCTAATGCGCATATGGCGGGCAAAACGCTCATTAATAAGCTCGAGCGTCGGCATCCGCCCACGTACAATTCTGTCTTGTGACGAGAAGTCAAAGGAAACGGCCCCCTCTTGATCGGCTTCGGGCTCGTTATCTTCCTCTTCAACGTCATCAACACCGTGAAGCAGCGCATCAATTTCGTCTTGGCTGAGTAAGTCAGTCACGTCATCACCTATTGCATCACAAATCCAGTGAAGAGCACACGCTCCACCACCGGCTCGCCCGTTACTTTGATTAAGGCCGCGCGCACATTCTCTGCCGATTGGCGGCGAATTTCGAGCTGCCCCTGCGGTGTACGCAGTTGCTCGACCGTTGCCGCACCAAACGTATTAAGAAGCGCGTGCTCAATCAGCGGCAAGTTTTCTTTGGCCAAGGCTTCCATTTCACTGCCACGCACTAACAACTGGGTATTGACTTGCACCAGTCGTTGTTGTTGATCCCCGGTGACATTAAAAACAAAGGGTTTAGGCAAGGTGACATAAATCGCGGGCAGGGCATTGTTTTGTTCCTCGAGGACAATGTCTTCTTGGCTGCCGTCATCACCGGACAGGAAAAAGAACGCCGCGCCACCGGCCGCCGCGAGCAATACAACGGCGGCGACAATGATAATAATCAGCTTTTTTTTGCTCCCGCCTTGTTCTGGGGTTGCGTTATCATCTGCCATGGCTGTGCTTGCTCCTTGTTATCTAAGCGTAGTAATCGACGGCCCGATCACTGTGTGAGACGTTCAGCGTCTGCCCGGTTAGCATGGTATCATCACTATCATCCGGCCCTGAGGTACCGAGTGAGGCGCCACCGGCATGACCGTCGCCGGTACCGGCACCATGCTGGCCTGAGGCCATCTGTTGTGCACCACTCTCTTGTTGTTGAACCGATCCTTGGGCTAACTGTAGCCCTTGTTGCTGCAACATATCACGCAGTCTTGGCATCGCTTGCTCGACCGCATCACGCGCTTGCTGGTTGGCAACCGTTATATGCACGGAAGCTTGGTCGTTGTTGATCCCCAGCTTAATTTGCATGCGCCCAAGCTCGGGTGGATCGAGACGAATATCCACTTGCTTCAGGTTTTTAGACAACATGACATTGATTCGCTCGGTCAATGCCACACCCGCTTCGCTGGGCGTTTGCCCTAAAGGTAGCGGGGTCTGCGCACTTTGAGCGACCTGAATATCTTGTCGTGCTGTCGCCGCGTTCGCGGTTGGTGTGCCTAGACTGCTTGCCAGCTGCTGGGCCAAGTTTTCGCCTCGTGAGGCACCTTCCGCTGCGCTTGCTGCGTTGCCTGCCGCCAAGGCTGCGTCAGTTTGAACCGCCTGCTCTGCCATCGCTTTTAACGCCGCTTTACTCAGGCCATCTGACTGACTGTGTTGCCCTGCCAGCAGCGAAGCGGCATTCGGGTTGCCTGCTGCGCCAGCTTTTACGTCAGGGTTTGCCATATTCTGTTGTAGGCCCGACGCCTGTCGCAGCTTATCAGCCAATTCATTCGTTTTCGTCGTCGCCCCTTCTTTGGCTAACCAATCTTTAAGCGCAGACTCTTTATTGGCTGACGCAGCATCGCCTAAGGCAGGCTCACCGGGCGCCACCTTAGCGGCGGCAGCCCCATGTTGACTCTCCTGCTGCGCCTTCATCGCCGCCCACTTTATCGCCGGCCCATCCGCTGGGAGAGATTGCCCCCCTTTAGCCGCCTCACCATTGCTATCAAGCGCAATTTGGCGTCCAGCACCTTGTTCCAAGGCACCTGTGCCACGATCTTGCGTGGCTTTAACTTGAGCGACTAATACGGCGAGTTGTTCGGGCGATAACTGTGCCAATACCTCCTCCGCAGACACCTCATCCGGCAACGCTTTAGAAAGCTCCGCAAGCAGTACTTGTTTGTCTACTTCACCCTCTTGAATCTGGCGGTCTACTCGCGCGCTACTGTCAGTGTCGCTTATCGGTAATACATCGGCAGACGATGCCATAGTCTCGTCATCGGCAGATAATGCCAAGGCGTCGCTATCGGCAGATAATGCCAGGGCGTCGTTATCGGCAGGCAAGGTTTTGCCAGTTAACATTTCAGCGGCTTGGTTCAACCGCATTAATAAGGATTGGCTCTCTTCCATTGCCGTCATATCGGCAATTTTTTCCATCTCAGCCTCGCTGAAAATACCGTCAGCCAACATGGCCTCCGCATCAATGGCTTGACCATCAACGAGTAAGGTTTTTCCATCGCGAGTCAGCTTGATCGCCCCCGCTTGTCCTTCACTTCCATCGAGGGATTGATGCAAGGCGGACAAAAAGCCGGCACTTTTCTCTCCTTTCACCTCGCTGGACGCGCCTTCACTCGGCGCAGACAGGGTCTTACTCGAAACATTGGAAAGTGTCAGCATTGACTGCGTCATAAGTGTCTCATCATTACCTATGGTTACCTATGCGCCAACTTGGCATCAACTGGCGCGTCGGTAATGAGAAAGCAATTATCGCGCCATTTTACTATGAAGAGAAGGGTGAGGGGCGTCGACGTGCGATAATTGCTGCCATTTCATCCATTTGCCGTTGTTCTTGATAGCGAGCACGCTCTGCTTCCTCTCGTTCTCGTTTTTCTATCAGCCATTCTAATGATTGCCGGTGCTGGCGAGTTTGTTGCCATGTCTGACGGCATTGCGCTAAATGATCTTTAAATTGATGCTCTGCATCTCTTTGTTTTGCCAATGTTTCATCAAGCTGAACAATGAATTTATTCAAATGACCAAAAGCACTGGCCGATAGCCCTGACTGACCACGATCAGACATCTGACGGCAATATTCGAGCCGGTACTGTTCGATTTGCTCCAACTGGCGATAGTAATCATCAAGTGATTGCTGAGCCGCGCTCACACTAAGCTGGGCCTGCTTTTCATCCTCTTGAGCTTTTTCTAACAGCAACTGAAGCGCGTGATCGGCCATCGGTTACCCCTGCAAGGTTGAGCGCAACATATTGACACACATATCAAAAGGAACCACTTCTTTGATCCCTTGCTGCAAATAATCGTCGAGTTTGGGCTTCAAGCTAAACGCCTGATCAACCGCCGCATCACTGCCCGGTTTATAAGCGCCTATCGAGACCAGATCTTGGTTTTTTCGGCATACGGACAACACTTGCCGCACCGCTTTCGACATCAGAATTTGCTCATCGCTAGTAATATTGGGCATCACTCGACTGACCGAACGCTCAACATCAATCGCCGGGTAATGACCGCTATCCGCTAACTCGCGCGATAGCACAATATGACCATCGAGTATCGCTCGTGCTGCATCGGCAATAGGGTCTTGTAAATCATCCCCCTCGGTCAGCACGGTAAAAAAGGCAGTGATCGACCCCTGCCCAACGGCACCGTTCCCCGCGCGCTCAACCAGTGAGGGTAAGCGCGCAAACACCGAGGGCGGATACCCTTTGGTCGCCGGTGGCTCGCCCACCGACAACGCAATTTCGCGCTGAGCCTGCGCAAACCGCGTTAACGAGTCCATCAATAAGAGAACATCAAGACCGAGGTCGCGGAAATATTCGGCAATGGTTAACGCCGTTTGACAGCCTTTAAGCCTCACCAAGGGTGATGAGTCAGCTGGCGCAGCGACAACCACCGCCCGTGCACGGCCTTCTTCTCCGAGGATATCATCGATAAACTCTTTCACTTCTCGGCCACGCTCACCAATCAATCCGACGACCACCACTTGCGCAGTGGTACCGCGTGTCATCATCCCCAAGGTGACAGATTTACCCACCCCAGAGCCAGCAAACAAGCCGATGCGCTGGCCTTTCCCCACCGTCAATAGACCATTGATTGCCTTGATGCCAACATCGAGCGGTTCACGGATCGGTTGCCGTGATAAGGGATTGATCGGTATACCCTCTAGGCTTGCTTGCTTATCCGTATAGATATCGCCCTTACCATCCAGTGGATTGCCCATACCATCGATAACGCGCCCCAACAGCTCCATCCCCACCGAGAGTTGACTGCGTTCAGACAAGGGCGTGACTCTTGCCCCTGGCAACACACCTGAAACTTGCTCGTTGGGCATCAAGTACAAAAGCTCATCGGCAAAGCCCACTACTTCAGCTTCAATGGTGCCATTAAGGGTTTCAACCGAGCACACAGACCCAATGGGCGCGCGACAGCCTATCGCTTCAAGTGTCAGCCCAACCATACGCACCAATTTTCCCGACGCCACTGGCTTGGGGGCTAAATTATCAAGCTGACATTGTTTTAACCGCTCAGCGAGTTGGCTCATTATGATTGTCCTGGATCCTCAGTCGATGTGGCTTCATCTTCAGACGTTGCCGTGGTGTCTTGCTCAACGGGTTCGTCACTCGCCGCCGCGCGCGCGGTGGTCGCCGATTCGTTGGCATAGGCACCGGTATCAACAGGCTCTACCGTTGCGCCGTCTGATGGCGAAGATTGTCGGGGTTGATTCTGTCCCTGAAACTCTCTAAGTAACGCGTCCACGCGCTCAGCATAGCGATAGTCGACCACTGAATCTTTGGCTTTTACATGGACGTCTCCACGCGAGAGGGCCGGCTCGGATTGCAAGGTCCAGTCGCGAGCCGCCAGCATATCGTCATCATACGCGTCGGTGACAATGGCATAGTCATCTGGATGCAACGCCGCAGTAACCGGGTGATCGGCCACTGGCAAAGCGGCAATGGCGGCTCGTAAGGTGTGCAGAATCACCTGAGGATTCGTGTCTAGCTCCACACCTGTCAATGATTTGGTCAAGGTCTGGACCATCACCAACAGTTGTTGCTCGACATCCATCTCCAACTTTTCTAACGGATGACTTAACTGATTGAGTATACTATCGAGCTGCTGACAACGTGCTTCAATCAGCGCTTGCCCGTCAGCGACGCCTTGCTCAAATCCGGCCTTTTTTCCTTCTTCATGGCCTTTCTCATGCCCTTGCTCTAAACCGGCCTCAAGTCCCTCGGCATGCCCCAGCTGCTTGCCCTCTTCATACCCTTCGTCATAGCCCTGTTGGCGAATAGCGTCGAGGGCGTCAGCGGTTAAAGGTTCGGGGGCAGGCTCGTTTTCCTCCGGTTCCACTTCAACGTCTGGCTCCCAACTGGGATCGTAGTTAAGTGCGGTATCTTTGGGCAGGTTTTCGCCTTCGTTGTAAGGGGGCAATGCCCACCTATCAATGGTTTCCGCATCGGCCTCATCGGCGCGAATATAGCCACGGCGTTTTTCTAAACTCATCAGTGCCCCTTACAAATACGGCTTAGACGAACTCATCGCCGCCACCACCGGTAAGCATAATTTCACCGGCATCGGCAAGACGACGCGCAACCGATAAGATTTCTTTTTGCGCCCCTTCCACATCGGAGACCCGGATAGGGCCCATGGCCTCGATATCGTCTTGCAACATCTCGGCCGCACGTTTGGACATATTGCGATAGATTTTCTCGCGCAAGTTATCTTCCGCGCCTTTAAGCGCTTTTTGCAATACTTCTTGTGGCACATCACGGAGTAAGGTCTGCACCCCGCGGTCATCCACATCAATCAAGTTATCAAACACGAACATCAAGTCTTGGATTTGTGAGGCCATCTCTTCGTCTTGATCGCGAATCGAGTCCATCAGTACCCCTTCGACACTGTTGTCCATGTAGTTCATGATTTCCGCTGCTGCTTTCAAGCCACCAATTTTGGCCGCTTGTGCCCCCGCTTGGCCAGCAAATTGCTTTTCCATGATCTCGTTTAACTCGTGCAGTGCTGCCGGTTGTACCTCTTCTAAGTTGGCAATCCGCATCATCAAGTCCAGGCGATCTCGCTCAACAAACTGTGACAAAATCTCGGCCGAGTGCTCGGGATCCAGATAGGATAAGACGATGGTTTGGATTTGCGGGTGCTCGTTGATAATAATGCTGGCGACTTGGCGCGGATCCATCCATTTCAGTGAATCCAAGCCTTTGGAGCCGCTGCCAAGCAATATTTGGTCTACCAAGTTATTCGCTTTGTCTTCACCCAAGGCCGCCACGAGGGCGTTGCGTACAAAGTCTTCACTCCCCATCCCGATAGAGGTATATTTTTGGATCTCCTCTAAAAAGGCACGGTGGACGGCTGCCACTTTGTCCGAATTAAGATCGGTCATCGAGGTCATGGCCGCGCCCACCCGTTGAACCTGTTTCGGCTCAAGGTGGCGAATGATACTCGCGGCATCTTGTTCACTTAAACTGAGTAGCAAAATGGCGGCTTTTTCGATCCCACTCAACGAGCTGATATCGAAGTTTGAGCCAGCTTGCTCATCACCGCCTGTGGTTGCGACTTCATTTGCCATCTTCGGTTACCCAATTTTTAACCGCTTGTGCGGCCAAGTCTGGCTCATTGGCAACCAGCGCCCGCACCGCTTTTAACAAGTCTTCATCTTTATGTAAGTTTGGCAGCTCAACATCCGACGCTGACATCGCAAAGTTGCTAGAACCGTCAAGCTCAGAGCCTATCAAGCCGACATCATCCCCATCAGGGGTAACTGGCAAGCCATCTGGGCCAAGGATTTCGCCATTGGGGCCCACGGTATTGCCATCTTCGTCGGTATTTGGATAAAGCAGCTTTTTCATCGCTGGACGCACCAAGACCACGATAATAACAATGATCACCAAGGCCGCCGCTAACCAACGAACCCAGTCATTAAAGTTGGGATGATCCCAAATCGGCACATCTTGCTCTGCCGCTTGCTCTGGCTCAACAAAGGGAACGGCGATCACTTCGAGCACATCACCACGCTGCTCACTAAAGCCGACCCCGCCCATTAAAAGACGGCGGATTTTGGCCAGTTCATCATCTGACAAAGGCTGCTTAACCGTATCCCCGGTTTCAGGATCGACACTTTGTTTAAAATTCACCGCCACAGAGACGGTTTGTCTATCGATGACGCCTGACTGCGCGCGTCGGTGACGAATGGTGGTATCGAGTTCAAAGTTACGTGTCGATTCACGGCTCACCGACCCGGTACCGCCTGCACCATTTTTAAGATCCCTGACGTCTTCCGGAATGGAGGCATCGGCCGGCGGTTGGTTGCTTAAGGCTCCTGGAATACCCGCGACACGATCCGAGCCATTATAGTCTTCGCGCGTGTATTCGCTGCGTGTTGCTGGTGTGTTGGGATTAAACTGGCGCTGCGTTTCTTCCAGTGAGCTGAAATCTAATGCCACGTCGACTTGTGAGGTATAGTTGCCCAGCCCTAGTACGGGGATCAGTATTGAGTCGATTTTTTCGCGCAATTGGCGCTCTTGTTTACGCTCCAATTCGTACTCTTTGCGCCGCGCCGCTGAGGCTGGATCTTCACTGCCTGAGTTTAGCAAGCGACCATGCTGATCGGTGACGGTGACGCGCGTGGGTTTTAGCGACGGGACGGCAGAGGCGACCATATCAACAATTGAGTCCACTTCCTCTTGACCTAGGGTATTTGTGCCTCCCAAGGTTAAGAATACCGTGGCTGATGCCTCTTGGTTGTGGCGTACAAAGACGCTCTGTTTGGGCATCGCTAACAAGACACGGGCGTTTCTCACTTGCCGCACTTCTTCAATCGCGGCGGCTAGCTGTCGCTCACGACTGAGTTTTAATCGCTCTTGCTCGAGTTTTTGTGAGACGCCAAAGCCCATGTCATTAAGCAAGATCTCATCGCCCTCGGCCGTGCTGGTATTCAGCCCCACCCGCGTTAAACCGAGGCGAATGGAGGAGTAATCGCTTGAAGGGACGCGGATGGTATTCCCATCCAATTGGTATTCAACTTTGTTCTGGTCAAGGTGATCCAAAACAGGGATAAGTTCTTCTGTTTCGTACGTACCCAGTGGCCGCATTTCGGGTTCCTGCACCCAAAAAAACAGCATCATGATCAGCGCGACACAAATCGCAACCGCTAACACTAAGATCAACTGGCGCACCATGTCGAGATCGCCAAATATCGAGTTTGACGATGCTGACTGTTCTGATGCGTCCGGATCTTGCGTGCTTTGCTCTGCGTCTAATGCCGCATCGGTTGATGGCAATGCTGCTGCGCCATCTGAAACCGCCAGATCGGTGTTTTGGTTCTCTTCAGCCACTGATTAATTCCTACATTAAACAGGCATATTCATAAGTTCTTTATACGCCTCAACTAACTTGTTGCGCGTTTGCACGGTGGCATCAAACGCCACACTCGACTTGTTTCGAGCAATCATCACATCCGATAAGCTTACGTTACGGTCGCCTTCATCGAACCGCGTGGCAAGCTCGCCCGAGGTCTTTTGCAATCCATTTACATGATTAATCGCACTGGCAAGCATATCGCCAAATTCTTGGCTGACTTGTTGACCGGTTGCAGGCTGAGAGACATTCTTCGCCGCTGCCGCCATGGCTTGCATCTCTTGCGTCAAGGCATTCGCTTTCATCGTCGATCCTTCCTGTGTCAATATTTTGTCAATTCAGTCAGATTACTATCAGTCATCTTACTATGTGCAACTTTGAGACCACTTTCGCAAAAGCTGACGACGCTGGATCATTACTGAGGAATATCAATCCCGGCATCACGCATTTTGGCCAGCTTATAGCGCAGTGTCCTGGGGCTGATCCCTAAGCGCTCGGCGACATCTTTGCGCCGCCCCTCACACGCACGGATGGTATCGAGTATGATAGAAAACTCTTGGTCGCGTAATTCGTTGCCCAAGCCTGCCCCGTTTGGTGAAGGCTCCATCGTTTCTTGGACAGGCTCGGTCGGTAGCGTCGCAGCGGCTGCGTGCGATTGACTATCCATCACCTTGCTTTGTAAGCCAGACGCATCTTGCCAGTCTTGCCCCTCGAGTAAAATATCTGTTGCTTGAATATGAGATTGGGTGGCCAGTATCAAAGCACGCTGCATGACGTTATCAAGCTCCCGCACATTGCCAGGCCAGGTGTAATTCAACAACTTTTGCTCAGCGTTAGGCTGTATGCTGGGACAAGGCAAACCTTGTTTTTGACAATGCCGTGATAATAAATAATTTGCCAGCGGGATAATGTCACCTGGGCGTTCATATAACGCGGGCCACGTGATGGGAAACACATTCAAACGGTAGTACAAGTCTTCGCGAAAGTGTCCTTGCGCCACATAGTCTTTTAGATCGCGGTTACTGGTGGCAAGCACCCGCAAGTCAAGCTGAATACTTTTTCGCCCCCCGAGGCGTTCCACCTCTCGCTCTTGTAATACGCGGAGCAGCTTGGCTTGCAGCCCCAAATCCATCTCACTGATTTCATCCAATAAGATAGTGCCACCTTGGGCTTGTTCAAATTTTCCCGGACACGCTTGCACTGCACCGGTAAACGCCCCTTTCTCATAGCCGAAAAGGGTGGCTTCCAGCATGTTTTCGGGAATCGCGGCGCAGTTAATCGCAACAAAGGGGGCATTCGCGCGCGCAGAGTGGTCATGAATATAGCGCGCCATCACTTCTTTACCCGACCCTGACGGCCCAAGGATCATCACATTGGCGTCAGTATTGGCGACTTTATCGGCCAAGGCTAACAAGGCGACACTTTTCGGATCTTCTGCAATCGCATCCGAGTCATCGTTTTTAACCGGTGCATAGCGACTGACCATATTGAGGAGCACTTCTGGCGCAAAAGGTTTGGCCATGTAATCAATGGCCCCCTCTTTCATAGCGGCCACCGCATCCTCGATGTTGGCATAAGCGGTCATGAGCAACACAGGTAAATTTGGCGTATGCGTTTTGATTGATCGCAAAAGCGCCAAGCCATCCATCCCCGCCATCTGTACATCTGAAACAACAATATCAATTGGCTCGGCTTTTAATGTCACGAGCGCTTGCTCTGCACTGTCCGCTTCGCGCCAATGGTATCCCGCTAAGGCTAAGGTATCGACCAGCGCCTCGCGCAAACCTTCATCATCTTCAACGATTAGCACTGTGGTTTGGCTCATTGTGTTTCTCCTACGCTCTTACCCTGCTCTGCCGCTCCCCCCTTGGCAAGCGGCAAACACAATGTAAAACAGGCCCCTTTTTCAGGTTCCGATTGTAAGGTGAGTTTACCCTCATGGGCATGACACACCATTTGCACAACGGCGAGGCCAAGACCTGTACCTTGCTGTCGTGTGGTAAAAAAAGGCTCTAAAACTTTCGCTTGCAGCTCAGGCGCAATACCTGGACCACTATCGGCAACAGACAGTAATAAACTATCGCCTTGTTGGCGCGAATCAACCACCACTTGGCAGCCCTTGCCCGCGACTTGAACAGCATTGACAACCAAGTTACTCAGCGCGCTGGCCAATGCATTGGGGTTACCGAGCAAGGGGAGGCTTTCGTCATCGCTGTTGATGGCAAAATCAACATCGTGGCCTTGAATCACCGCATCCACCATGGGCTCAAATTCATTAAACAACTGCTCAACGGTAAACACTTTCACCACTTTGTTGTCGCCACCTTTAGCAAACAACAACATATCGTTCACTTGCTTTTCTAAGTCATGTAGCCGGTCTAACAGTTTGAATTGAAACCGCTGCCGTGTCGCATCATTGAGGTTGGGCGCGCCAAGGTTCGACGCATATAAAATCGCGCTAGATAGCGGCGTGCGCACTTGGTGAGCCAGCGACGCCACCATTTTCCCCAACGACGACAAACGTTGCAGATCACTCACGCGCGACTGCAATAAGCGGGTTTCTGTCATGTCGGTGATCAAGATAAGTTGCCCTGAGTCGGACGCTGAAATGGCCAGCTTCACCCGACGACCATCTTTGAGGGAGACCTCGTGTCCATCATCGTCTCGCGGCGAGAAAGCGCGTTGAATCACATCAAACCAACGCTGCTGAGTGAGCGGTTCCCCAAGGAGGCGATGCGCCTCTGGATTGGCTTCAGCGACACGGCCATTAGCATCAAGCAAGATAACGCCTGCTGGCATCACATCGAGAACTTGCTTATACCGAGTGACTTGTTGATCCACTGATCCCAGTGGCGAAGATTGGGTTTCCATTTAGGCAACACACATTTCGATCAAGGTTTTACTCACTTAAGCAGAGATTATGCCACAAAAATCACTAATTTTATCAGATAGTTGAAGACAAAAAAGCGAAGTCATTTTTTTGACTCCGCTTTTTGACGCCTCGTCGTTCTAGATTAATTCTTCCTTGTTCAATCCGTACTTTCGCATCTTTTCTACCAGTGTCGTTCGCCGCATACTCAGCATGTCAGCCGCCCGAGCAACCACACCAGACTGCGCCTCTAGCGCTTGCTTTATCAAATCAATCTCAACCTCGGCGAGGGTTTCTTTCAAATTCACGCCCTCAGGCGGCAAGCTTGTGAAGCCGGGACTATCCGCAAAGCCAGGCATATCCTCCTCGAAAGCGGGCTCATCCGGCTCATGAAACATCGCGGTAAGCGCATCGCGTTCAGCCATCTCGGTATCTTCAACCGAATAGGCCTCAGGCTGAAATTCAGGAATATCACTGTAGCGATATTTGGCAGGCAAATGATTCACATCGACCATTTGCCCTGGGTACAAGATAACCAAACGCTCAATCAGATTCGCCAGCTCGCGAACATTGCCTGGCCACTCATGCTCCATCAGCGAATTAATCGCACGAGGGGAAATATGGATCCGACCATTACCTTCCACATCAAGGCGAGACATTAGCTCATGAATCAATAGCGGGATATCATCAATTCGCTCGCGCAGCGCTGGCATTTCGATCGGAAAAACATTGAGCCGATAATACAAATCTTCTCGAAACTCACCGTCTTTGATCATGGTTTCTAGCGTACGGTGGGTCGCGGCAACGACGCGAACATTGGCGCGAATGCTTTTGTTGCCTCCTACGCGCTCAAACGTGCGTTCTTGCAACACACGTAGCAATTTAACTTGCATCGGCATCGGCATGTCGCCGATCTCATCCAAAAATAATGTTCCGCCTTCAGCCAGCTCGAAGCGCCCTTTACGCGCTGAAATCGCCCCCGTGAAGGCACCTTTCTCGTGACCGAAGAGTTCGCTTTCTAGCAACTCGCCTGGAATCGCCCCGCAATTGACGGGGACAAAGGGGCCAGACGCGCGTGATGAGGCATGGTGAATATGACGCGCCACCACTTCTTTTCCGGTACCAGATTCACCGAGGATCAAAACACTGGCTTCGGTAGACGCGACCTGCTCAATGAGATGACGGACCTGTTCGATGGCGTCGCTTTTGCCCACCATGTTATGAAAGGCAGTATTATCACCAGACAACTGTGGAATACTGAAAGCCTGTTTACCAGCAAACTCGCGACAGTGATGGAGTGCATCGAATAATTGCGGATAGTTCAAAGGTAGCCCAAGTTCACCCACATAGTTGGGTAACCCTGAAAGCTCACGATCGTGGCGTCGAATCGCAATCACAGGCACGTGATGATAGGTCGCAAGCTGCTCAAGTACTTTTTCAAGTAACGGTGTCGAGCGGACGTGGCCAAGAAAACATGCGCCCCAGTTTTGCTCCCAAAGTGCATCACTGACATCCGCGGTCGAGTGAAGCGCGTAACGCTCGCCGATAAAGTCGAGTATCACGCCGAGATCGTGACGAAACTGGTCATCGTCATCGATAACGAGGATCTTTGCTAAATCTTGCATGTGTGAGATACGTCTGCCCTGATAACTTTTTATAATCGTGTCGCTTTTCAGCAACAACAATCTCAATTTTAATCAAGACATTGTAATAGAGAACGCGCATAAGGCAACCGGAGACACAGTAAACCTGTGACTCCAGTGCCATGTCAGTGGTTTGATAGGCAGTTTAACTGGTCGCTTGAGTCATATTATGGTATTCGGAAGGAATCTGGTCCCAAGCGGATTTTATCTCTCTTAATAGTTCAATCACATCGTCGATGGGTTCCGGTTTATTTTCCAAATTCGCGGTACTCACCTGACGAATCATAAAGTCATAGATGGCGTCTAAGTTATCAGCGATATCGCCGCCATCATCCATTGATAGACATGCACGTAGATTAATAATGATATCTAACGCTTTACCTAACCGCTCACCTTTGACGGATAAGTCGCCTTGTGCCATGGCAGCTTTGCCTTGAATTAAGCGCTCAATCGCGCCGGCCATCAGCATTTGGATAACCTTATGAGGCGACGCAGCGCTTAATTGACTGTCAACCGAGACCTTCTTGTAGGCCTGTAGTGAGCCTCTCATAGTCTTCCTCACTTATTGAAATTTCTTATACAGCTGCACAGACTGCTTCCCCTTGCGCTGCTGTAACAAGCGCTTGGCAGCATCGGCTTTCTGCCCCTCGAGTGCATCAATGAGCGTTTCTGTTCTTGTTAACGCCTGAGACCATTGCTGTTGATTCGGCGCTTGTGGCGACGCTGCAATCTGGTCAAGTAACGCCTGTCTGTCATGCAATTGCTGAGCCAGCTTTTCTGAATCAATGTCACTCATGTTCAATTGCTGCGCAATAGCCTCATCAATCTGTTCGAGTGCGTCGAGCCAATCGGATACCTGGGTCATTATTAACCCGGCATAATATTTTGCATAGCTTGTAACTGTGAACGCATTTGCGAGGTGGCTTCTTCCATCGCAGAAAAGCGCTGCATGGTGCGCGACTCTAGGTTTTCCATGCGGCGATCTAGTTCTCGCTGGTCATCACGAAGGCGAAGTTTTTGCTCTGATAATGTGCTTTCACGATTACTGATCGCGCCCCCCGCGCCGGTAAAGCCGCCAACCACTTGTTCAAGCTGACGCGCAAAACCATCATTGCCACCAAAAAAGCCTTCCAGTGCGTTAAAGTTTTGACGCAGTTGTCGGTCAAGTACCTTGTTGTCGACTTCTAGACGACCGTCCATGGTGGTAGTGACGCCAAGCTCACTCAGGGTTTTCATTCCCTCAGGCGCTTGCTCAATCGGTGACGAGAAAAGGTTGCGCAATCGACTGGTTGCCGTTCGAATGACACTTTCCCCCACCAAAGGGCCGCCTTGCTGGGTCTCGGGGTCATACTGACTCACCGCTTGCGAGACACGGAAAAACGCATTGTAATTATCCACGAACGACGTAATGGTCGAACGTACTGACTCTCGGTCATGCTCAACGGCGAGTGACAGCGGCTTATCACTGGTTTGCGCCACTTCCAGTGATACGCCTTCGATGGCATTATCAAAGGTGTTGGTCGCACTGGAGACTGACGCGATGCCATCAATCAGTATCTTGGCATCTTGTGCGGCTTGCATTTGTGCCATGCCATTATTGGCTTGTCCGGCTTTGAAGCCTAACTGGTGAAGCGCACTGCCCACTTGCGCATCAACACTGACTTCCATCTGATTGTCCGCCCCCGTTTTATTGCCATTCAACACCATGCGTGCACCGCTATCATCTTGGATCAGCGACGCTTGCACACCGGGATTTTTCGGATCGCTATTAATCGCCCGCACAACGTCAGCCAAGCTGTCTTTACCTTGGGGAACATCAATCACACTGGTGCGATTACCCATGGTGATAGTGAGCTTGCCACTACCTAAAGACGCCTCAGCATCAACGCCCGGTGACACAAGCTTGTGTGCACCCGCGAGTTGCTGAACATCGATTTGATAACGACCGGGAATGGCATCTGGCGTTGCGCTGGCGCCAAGTGCGTCTGGATTGCTAACGGATGTGGTTCTCGCCGCAAAACCTTCGTTGCGACGAAAATCGTACATTTGGGTTTTGAGTTTATCGAGAGATTCTTTTAAGCGTCCAAACGCACTGATGTCGGTTTCAACCTCATTAGTGCGTTTGACAATTCGCTCTTGCTTGGGTGCACGTTCAGCATCCACGATTTTAGTGACCATGGCATTAATATCCATGCCACCGCCCATGCCTGCTGCCTTAACACTCATAACGACTCTCTCACCTCGTTATACCTTTTCTGTGACAAGCCCTCGCGCGTGTTGCGACAATTGCTTAGCAAGCTCTAACATTTCCTGCTCTGGGATCTGACGGATGATGTCACCACTGTTCATTTCATAAACGGTGATCACACTGCGTCCTGTGTCTTCATCCAAACGAAATGCGAGCCCTTTGTTAAAGTCGGACATAAACTCATCGAGCCGCTCTACCAACTTCTCCAGTTGTTGTCGTTGTAGTTGGCGATTTTCCTCAATGCGCTGTGACTGCTCTACACGGCGTTGTTGCATTGATTCTTTCGCCTCACGACGTTCTGCCTGCTGGTGCTGGCTGACCGGATCTGGGCGTACTTTTCCAACTCTTACATCTCTAGCAACCTTTGTGCCATCAGAGTGTGCTGAGTGCGGCAGGGATGAATTTGTAACGGATGAAATGTCCATCGCTATTCACCTCCCAAAACGTAGCGGCGGCGATTAAGCCGCCACTCGTGAATGGTTTAACCGAGCAAGCTCAGTGCGGCTTGTGGTGCCTGCTTGGCTTGCGCCAAAATAGAGGTACCAGATTGCTGCAAGATTTGTGACTTGGTCAAGTTGGTTGTTTCTTTGGCAAAGTCAACATCACGGATCCGGCTGTTAGAGGCCGAGACGTTTTCATTAACGTTATCCAAGTTGGAAATGGTGTGACTCAAGCGGTTTTGCTTCGCACCCAATTCCGCACGGTGAGAGTCGATAAACTGCATCGCGTTATCAATCATACCCACGGCTTTTTGCGCACCACCCATAGACGAAACATCAACATCTTTAATGGTTTCATCCACTTTGGTACCCATCGCTAGCGATGTTGCCAACGCGCCCGTGAAGGTAGCATCAGACCCAGCACCGGTGACGATTTGCAGCTCGCCATCTTCAGTGACAGACGCGCTCAACTTATCATCCGCTTGACCATTGATATAAGTCGCGATCTCTTCAATATCGTCGCCACCTTTGGCCGTCACGTTGATAGACGTAGACGTGCCGTCAGCGTTAGTGATATTGATGGCCATGGTGGCACCGGCAGTCGCTGTCCAACCTGCTGATTTTGCGTTAGCTGCCGTGAAGCTTGCCCCACCCATTTCGCTGTGGTCTGCACGGATGTTTTTAAACTCCATCATCACCGCTTCACCGGCGTCTGCCCCCACTTGGAAAGAGCGGGTACCGAAGGTACCGTTAAGCAGTTTCGCCCCACCGAACGAGGTCGTTTCTGCAATACGGTTCAGTTCGTCTTTCAGCGCAACAACCTCTTCTTGGATTGCGCTACGCTCAGCATCACCGTTGGCACCGTTAGCCGATTGCAGTGACAAGTCACGCATACGTTGCAAGATGTTGCTTGACTCTTCCATCGCACCTTCAGCGGTTTGCGCCATTGAGATGCCGTCGTTCGCATTTCGAACAGCCACGCCCAAACCACTGCTTTGCGCCATCAAACGGTTAGAAATCTGAAGGCCTGCCGCGTCGTCTTTAGCACTGTTAATGCGAGAACCGGATGACAAACGCTCCATCGAGTTGTTCAGCGCATCGGTTGAGTTATTCAAATAACGCTGAGCCGTCATCGCAGGGACGTTAGTGTTAACAGTAATAGCCATAACTATTCTCCTTTGGTTCTAGGTCCGGCTTCGCCCAGCTGACCAGGGAAAACCAGTATCAAAATTGTTCACAACCCATTTAGCGGCGCACGTTGAGAAAGCTTTAGCTTTTTTTATCGGTGCTTGGCGGTGCATTAACACCACTGCCGTAAGGCGCTATGAAGGTTAACGCCCAAAGGAGAAATATCTTTAGGAAGATTTTTAGAAAAAATGGCACAAAAAAAAGCGGCAACTGATTGCCGCTTTTAGTGTGCTGATATGCAAGCATTATTGCAGGAGGTTTAGTGCCGCTTGCGGCATCTGTTTCGCTTGTGCCAACATCGAGGTGCCCGCCTGTTGCAGGATTTGCCCCTTGGTCATTGCCGTGGTTTCTCGGGCAAAGTCGGTATCACGGATCCGGCTGTTAGACGCAGACACGTTCTCCTGGATATTGGACAAGTTACTGATGGTGTGACTGAGTCGGTTTTGCTTAGCACCCAAGTCCGCCCGTTGGCTATCGATATAGCGCATTGCAGAGTCAATGACCCCAACGGCCATTTGCGCGCCACCCACATCTGATACATCGACATCAGCAGTGGAGACCAGGTCACCATTACCGCTAGCTAAACCAAGCGATGCCGCTAAACCGCCGCTAAATGTGACCGCCCCCTGCACATCTGGCTCTTGCATAAATACTTGTAACTGTCCTTGCTCATCGACCGATGCTGTGAGCATTTCATCAGACTGACCATTGATGTAACTGGCCAGCTCTTCAACATCATCGCCCGCTTTTGCATTAATACTCAAGCTAATGTTTTCACCATCTTTGGTGGTGAACTGCAGCTGTAATGTCGAGGCTGCGCCATCCACTTCCCATCCAGCTGATTTGGGTTGACCGCCAACAAATTCTACGCCACCCATGCGAAAATCATCAGCGCGAATACTCGATAGTCCCATGATGATCGCCTCACCGGCATCGGCACCAATTTGGAACGAGGCTTCACCAAACGAGCCATTAAGCAATCGACGGCCACCAAACGCCGTGGTTTCAGCAATCCGGTTAAGCTCATCTTTCAGTGCTTCCACCTCTTCTTGAATAGCCACGCGCTCGGCTTTACCGTTGGCACCGTTTGCAGACTGGAGGGAAAGATCCCGCATGCGCTGCAAAATATTGGTCGATTCCTGCATTGCCCCTTCGGCGGTCTGCGCAATAGAAATACCATCATTGGCGTTTCGCATTGCCACATCAAGGCCACGTGTTTGGGCAACCAAACGGTTAGAAATCTGCAAACCCGCCGCGTCGTCTTTAGCACTGTTAATTCGGCTACCTGACGACAGACGTTCCATTGAATTATTCAACTCATCGGTCGCTTTATTCAGGTAACGCTGCGCAGTCATCGCAGACACGTTGGTGTTAACTGTTACACCCATTTTGCTCTCCTTTGACTTTCGCTTGCTTTGCGAAACAGCCTACCCGCGACGTGTTGCACTGTGTTTGGCGGTGCTGCGGGAACAGCTTGTTAATCAGTTTCAAAATCAGCCCGTTCAAAAACTGGCCGCTTGAATAAACAAATACAATATGTGTGCCAACTTTTATCAATCATTTAAAATCAAAGACTTAAATGGTTTTTTCATTCTCACAGCCAAGGCCAACTCGAAAAATTCTGCCGTTTTTCTGTGCTTAGCGGCAAGGTACGGCAATGCCTCGCCTAGCTTTTTGCCGTCTATATGAAAGTTAGCCTGCAAGTTAGCGGCCAACTTCTTTCAACAGTCGGACGCAAGGCATATTTTTTGCTAAATTATTGGTTTATCGATGCTCGCCAGCCTCATGCTGTGATGCACGAGGCTTTCACGGATAACAGGACGATGTAACCGATGACGCAAGACAATGACGGCCACACCAATATGACGCTGGATGACGCCTTTCAGCTCGGGATTCGTCTTTACCAAGAAGGGAAGAAACCCGATGCGCGGCAAGTATTCGAGCAAATACTGAGCCATGCCCCCGATACGGTTCAAGTGCGGCAAGTGCTGGCCGTACTGGATGCGGAAGCGGGACAATACGTGCAAGCAATGGCTCACCTTGACCACGCGCTTGAGCATGCCCCTGACGATCTGTCTTTGTTGTTCGATAAGGCACAGTTATTGACGCAACAAGGGCATAACCACGCGGCCATGGAAATCGTTGAAGCACTGTTTGCCGCCGCCCCCACCAACCAAGACATCCTTAATTTGCGTGAGCAGTTGACGGCCAAACTCGGCCTACAAGGAGAAAGTCGTCGAACGCATGCTTTGCGTGACGAGCTCCACCAGCTGAAGAACCAAGGGCTAGCGGATGAAATTAACAAAACCTTGTCAGTGGCAGCTGATTTGGTCGCTGATGGACACAGTGACCAAGCCGAACAGCTTTATCAAACCATACTCACCCTGGAGCCTGATTATCCACCTGCGCTAATGGCATTGGCACAGCAAGCATTGGATCAGAAAGCGTTCGGCAAAGCACAACAATTACTACTACGTGGCAGTGACAAAGCACAGGCTCATCCAATTTGGCAACTGTTACTCATCCGTGCAGAAGCCGGGCTGGGTGAGTATGCTAGCGCGCGCCAGCGCTGCTTAACGACCTATAAGCAAACACAAGACACGGCATTTATGCGTCAACTCCTGGTGGTTTATCTCAATGAAGCAAACTGGTTAGAAGCAAGCAAACTGGCCAAACAATGTTTGCGTGATGAGCCTGAGCGCGGTGAGTTACATTATGCTTATGCCCGTGCGACCTTCGAACTGCTCAAGCAGCACCATCAATTTACCCAAGATAAATTAACCGATTGCTACCAGATCCACGAGAAGGCGCTCAATCATGTCAAAGATAAACAAGCCAATACACTACAAGCACAATTGGGCGAGCTTGACTGGTATATGGGTAATATTGACCAAGCTCAGCAGCGCCTCGAGACCCTGCTAACTTCTCAGCCTGACGATCACGCACTGCGATTCAATCTGGCGTTTGTCTATCGCACGCAAATGGCATGGGAGAAATTCTATCAAGCCAATGAGGCGGGGATTGAGTGCGGTCGCCGCCTCAAATATCACGGTAACTTACCCCGTTGGGACTTATCTCGGCCTGAGACGGATGCCGTGCTTATCATGCCCGAGCAAGGGGTCGGCGATGAACTGGCTTATTTACATAACGTCGCCATGGTGGTTGAGCGCGCCCGTCAAGTCTATGTCGGCTGTGATCCTCGCTTGGAGCCGGTGTTGCGTCAGGCTTTTCCCAGCACGGAGATTGTGCCCATTTCTCGCACTGACGGAAAAGATATTTTTGTGCCAGAACATGTCCTAGCCGATATTGATAGTTGGATTGCCGGAGGGTCGTTAGCGGGCCTGTGCTACCACCACTTTGGGCGTCACCTCTATCAACAAACCTATATTGTCCCGGATGTCGCCGCCGATGCGCCTTGGATCGCCCCGTTAGCCGAGTTACATCAACAAGGGCCTGTGTTTGGTGTGTGTTGGCGAAGTGGCCTCGCCGCCGCCACGCGTAACATTCACTATTTGGTGGCAGATGAATTAGCGGGCTGGATCAAAACCATGCGCCAGCTTTGCCCTGACGCCCAATTTGTTAATTTACAATATGGCGAGTGTGATAAAGAGCTTAGTAAAATCAAGAAACAAACAGGGGTCGAGATCGTCACCTTGCCTGGATTGGAACTTAAAAATGATTTTATGGGAACGGCTCACGCGATCAAACAGCTGTCTGGGGTGTTTACCGCCGGGACAGCGGTACACAGGCTGACGGTTGCCGTTGGCACACCGTGTTATGTGTTTTTTGCCGGCCATCAGAACAGTGATATGCAAACCCCTGATGCCATGCCAGGCTACGCTGAGTACGCGTTCAGTTACCCGCCTATGCTCAAAGACAAGCAACCTCTGCTTGATGCCATGGCACGCCGTATAGTGAGTGATCTCTGCCCCTAAAGGATGAGCCCGCAAGCCTAACCGGAGACAAAACGGGGCCGCTGATGCGACCCCGTTTTCTTCTTATCCTCGGCACCTTGTGACAATCAAACGCTGACACTTTGGATTAGATATAATTAAACAGCGAGAGATCTTTGGTTTTGGCAAAGGCCTGCTGCGAGGCTTGCAGCGCGAGCATGTCCTCGTTCATATCGATGGCCGCTTGGGTATAGTCCAAGTCTTCCATGGTGCCCAGTGAGCGATTGAGGACCAACTTGAAGTCTTTGTGCATACTTTCTTGTCGGTCGAGTGTGGTCAACCGTGTGCCGACCTCTGAGCGTGCTTTGTTCAAGTGCTTGAAGGCCGCCGCAAACTGTTCAGTCACTTGGTGGAGTTCTGCCGTAGCAGACGCATCATCAATATCGGCATATGATAGCGCGGCACCATTTTTAAACGAATCGAAAATATTGAAGCTGTCTTGTCTTTCTAAATTGATGGTATCGCCTGGCTTCATCTCACCTTCGAAGGTCATTTTCAACGTGTTCCACTCAACGCCATTTTGCGGGTCATACAGCCCAGCACTGACTTCAGTGCCATCTTGCATCAACGAGTAGGTGGTATCGCCATTGGCATTAACATCAAAGGAAACCGAATAGTTAGAGGTATCCGCATCATTGGTATTTTCCGCTTTCGCCATCAGCAATAAAGAGCCATCTTCGAGATCATATTCGGGCTGATAGTCGCCAAAGGGATTATCAATTTCCATAAACAGTTTATCGCCTGGATCAGACGTCGGTACTTCCACCGCAGGGGCCACTTGGGCGGTACGAAAGTAACTATCTCCCGCATAACGCACATTGCCTTGACTATCACGATAAAACGGCTGTGTACTGGTCTGGGTACCGGAAAACAGAAAGTTACCTGACTCATCTTTGGTGTTTACCAAGTCCATAAAATTATCAAACATCCCTTGCAAGTCTTGCCGGTGCGCGGTGCGATCTTCCACCGATAATGAGCCGTTGATCATCGCCATCACTTTGCGTTTGGCGCCGTCCATGATTTGCTCGGACTCATCAATCGCGATTTCTTCGCGGGTTTGCCGGTTTCGCGCTAACGTAATCGAGTCAATAAATTGGTCAATTTGCTCATCTTGTTGGCGAAAGTTTTGAATGTAGATCGACGACACCGGATCATCACCGGATGTAATAACACGTTTCCCCGTCGCCATCTGCTCTTGGTTATCCTGTACCTTCACATTCTGGCGCATAATGTCGTTGGAGACAGACTGGTAATTGTGAAAGCTGGCAATACGACTAATCATACTGTCCTACCTTATCGCGTTGCATTGAGCAGAGAATCAAAGGTTTCATTGGCGGCGGTCATGATCCGTGACGCGGCCATATACGCGCGCTGAAACTTCATCATGTTGGCCGCTTCTTCATCCAGGTTCACCCCAGACACTTCCGCCACGCGACTTTCTGCGGCATCGTGTTCAACCATACTCACATCTTGTAGACGCTTATAGGAGGCTTTTTGTACCCCAAGATCGGTACTTAGCCCCTCATAAACATCGAGCACTGTCGAGCGACCGTTATCCATTAGTTTTTCCGTTTGCAGCTCTTGCATGCGGATCAGGTTACTGTTGTCACCATCCGCCGGGATCAAGCTGACCGCCAAGACATCATCGGGGGCCGCTTTATCGTTGACCTCAATAATGGTGCCGTTGACATCAATGGGTCCACCTGGCGGATAGGCCTCTGGCGCGACCAAGACTTGCCCCTTAGGATCGGTCACCGCAAATTGACTGCCGTCGGGGGAGAGCCGAACTTGAAACTCTTTTTGTCCACCGGCTTGTAAAATTCGTACATCACCGTCGCCGTTACTCACCGAGCTTGCACTGACATAGCTTTGTGCCGCGATATCCGCCGGATCGTCCATAGTCACACGCATTTGCCCTGCCGCTGAGCGGGCGGGCCGAATTAAAACGCGCTCATTAGCCGCCAACCCGGCATCCACTTGCACGCGCATCCCGTCGACATTAAAACTTGGCGGCGTGCCGCTGGGGGTCACCGTCGATTGCTTGCCATCTGGAGAGGTGAGGGTATATTGGGTGCCATCAAACTTGAGTTGATAATCCCCCCGTTTGAGCTGCTGAAGATCATCGATATAAACTTTCAAGTCTGCCGTGGAATCGCCGCTTTTTATCGCGCGCGCACTCGCAATACGGTCACTGTTATAGTCAGTGAAAATGTTCTTGCCAACCTCACCATTAAGATCGAACCCTTGCCCCTGTAAGTCATTGAGCGATTGGGAAAAGCCAATGGCCATCCGACCTAATTCGTCTCGCGCTTGTCCCAAGGTATCATCCCGATATTCAAACAATGCCCCGAGTTTGCCGCGGATGTCTTGATTAGAAATGGCTTTGACTGTCTTACCTTCCACCAATGCCAAACGACGCTCTTGATGATCAGGCTTACCCGGCAAGGTGGTCAACTCACTGCTATTCATGCCAGATACCAACATATGGCCACTGCCGATAATCACATTGAACAACCCATCTTCGCGCGTGTTCACACTCACCTGTGTATATTCAGAGAGCTCTCGGATCAACTTATCATGGCGGTCTAACAAGTCATTGGCTTCAGCGGGGGTTTTGAGCATTGCCTTATGCACGTCCACCAGTTCTTGGCCAATGTCATTCATCCGCTTAACGGTCGCGTCAATTTGAGAAGAGGTATCAATTGACTGCTGCTGCAAAACACCATAAACATCGTTCATGCCAGCGGCGACCATACGCGCTTTTTCGAGCACGACTTTACGAGCGCCCATGTCACTGGGGCTATCGGCCAGCCCTTTAACCGCGCCATAGAATTCGTTCATGTTCTCGGGGATTTTTTTGGCCGAGTGCGCCATCATATCGTCAAGCCGACCAAGCTGTTCATTGCGGGCAGCGGCATGAGAAAGGTTTGATGTTGAGACATTTAATTCGTTAACCGCAAACTTGTCATAGTTGCGACGGATTGCCGCGGCATGGACACCGGTGCCGTAATTATTGCCGCCCCAAAAGTGGACATCATTGGTTTTTTGCTCAACCGACTGACGACTATACCCCTCCGTATTCACGTTAGAGATATTGTGACCTGTTGTATTCAGCTGTCGCTGCGCAGTCAGTACGCCTTGCGACCCAAGGGAAAGCAGGTCCAAGCCCATTGTGCCTCCAAATAACCCGGCAATTAAAACGAGATACTAGGAAAAAAGCAAAAATTGAGCCAAGGAGAGGTCAAAAAGAAAAGTCATTGATAAACATGACGTTGAGAGAATAGTAAACCGCATCAAAGAGAGCAAAAAACAGAACGGCAAGCCCTTGCCTGCCGCTTTTCTAGTCCATCATGTCGCGGACTTGGTCGAGTACACGAATGACCTTATCCGCGTATTCCGGATCGGTCGCATACCCGGCTTGATGAAGCTCGCGAATAAACCGTTCAGGTTGCGCAGATTGTGATAAAGCTTGCTCATAGCGTGGATTATCACGTAAAAATGAGACGAAATCGTCAAAACTCTCTTGATAAGAGGGATACGAACGAAAGCTTGCCGTTTCTTTAACCGGGATCCCGTCATACACTTCCAGGGTTTGTGTAGCGACTTTATCGCCCCCCCAACGTTGATCCGCCTTTATATTAAACAAGTTATGACTGTTATCGCGGGCATTGGCAATCACCTTCTTTCCCCAACCGGTTTCTAGTGCCGCTTGAGCAAGAATAATCGCTGGATCAGTACCCAGCGCACGCGCCGCGCGACGTGCATGCGGCGCCAGCGTGTTTACAAAGGAGTCTGGCGAATCAAAGCCTTGTGACCTTTGGGACGCGGGGAGACTGGTGGCTGGCGGCGCGATAGACTGGCTATCGAGCGCCGCTATCGCCTGTTCTGCTGCCTCTCGACTACGATTTTGATCCAACGGCAAAGATTGCGCCGACGCGCGAGCCGCTTCATTCATGTCTGGCTGGCTGTCGCCCTGCGCTTTGCCTAATTGTTCAACAATCATATCCGCGAGCCCCAGTGAGCCTTCTCGGCTGAGTTCACTGGCCATCTGCTCATCAGCCATCTGCTCATAAAACTTCGAGGTACGATCATCAATCAAGTCAGACTCAAATGCCTCATTGGCATCACGCATCGACTTGAACAGCATCTGGGTAAATAAGGACTCGAACTGCTCCGCCGCTGAACGCAACGCCGCTTTTTCATCCCCTTCTTCTCCTTTCACGGCTTGGCGACGTAATGAATCGAGCTGGCTTATATCGTGTACAAATTGACTATCAACAGGAGATTTCATGCGTTGCCCTATATCACTATCAATTGGCCATCGATGGCCCCGGCTTGTTTCAGCGCTTGCAAAATCGCCATGAGATCCGAGGGTGCCGCGCCAACCCCATTCACGGCACGTACGAGATCGTCTAGGGTCACGCCAGGTTTAAAGTGGAACATTCGCCCTTCTTCTTCCTCAACATTGATCTCAGTATCAGGCGTGACCACAGCTTCACCGCCTCCTAGTGGATTAGGTTGATCAACGTTGAAGTCCTCTTGTATGGAGACCGTCATTCCCCCATGAGTAATGGCGGCTGGGCGAAGGCGAACATTTTGCCCAACCACAATGGTGCCGGTGCGAGAGTTAACGATTATTTTTGCTGCCGCATCACCCGGCTGAAACTCAATATTTTCCACGGTGGATAAGAAAGCCACGCGCTGGCTCACATCGCGTGGCGCTCGGACTCTCACTGAGGTCGCATCCATGGCCGATGCGGTAGACGGACCAAGAAAGCGATTAACCGCATCCGCCATACGCTGTGCGGTGGTAAAGTCGGATTGGAACAGGTTAAAGGTCAGGTAATCACCACGACCAAAGGGATTAGGGACTTCCCGCTCAACGGACGCGCCATTGGTAATACGGCCAACGGTTGGGGTGTTGCCCACCAGCTGAGAGCCATCGGCACCGGTCGCGCTAAAGCCACCGACAATCAAGTTTCCTTGTGCGGTTGCATAGACCTTACCATCCAAACCTTTGAGAAAAGTTTGTAGCAAGGTGCCGCCACGTAAGCTCTCTGCCGACCCAATCGACGACACAGTAACGTCAAGTTTTTGACCTTGTTTGGCAAACGCAGGCAGATCAGCGGTGACGGCGACGGCGGCAATGTTGGCCGATTGAGGATTGATATCTGGCGGCAATTGGATGCCAAAGTTTTCTAGCATCGACTTAAAACTTTGATCGGTAAAGGGCGTGCTCTCGCCGGTACCCGGTAACCCCACTACCAAGCCATAACCCGTTAGGGTGTTACTGCGTACCCCAGCCACCTCCGCCACATCTTTGATGCGCGCGGCCAGGCTTGGCATCGCCACCGTCAGCAGGACTATCGATAACAACCACTTTTTCACGTCAACTCTCCGGCACATTGTAGGGCTACAAGGTGACATTAAAGAATCGTGCCAACCAGCCTTGTTCTTGGGTATCTTGTCGCTCACCGGTGCCTGAATACTGAATTCTGGCGTTGGAAATTCGGGTCGATGCAATGGTGTTGTCAGGGCCGATATCGGCCGGACGAATGGTGCCGCTGAGACGAATGTACTCATCCCCGGAGTTCAAAGTAAGCCACTTTTCACCACGCACCATCAGGTTACCGTTCGCCAGCACATCCACCACCTGCACAGAGATAGAGCCTTGAAGACTGTTACTTTGATCCGCTGAGGTAGAGCCAGTTACCGAATTGTCATTACTGACTTCGTAAGACAAGGTTCGCTCGCCAATGGTGATCTCTTCACCACCAAGCGAGAGGGGATCCATGGTCAGATCATTGGATTTGGCTAAGTCAGAACTGGCGCTTTTTTGTGCTTGGGTATTTTCTTCCAGCATCACGGTCACAATGTCGCCTAGCCCGCGAGGCTTGGAGCCATCATAGAGATCACGCTGTTCACTGGCATTAAACAAAGAGCCCGTTGCCGTGGCATAGTGCTCAGGAGGTTGTTGTGGGCGAATCGGCGACCATGCTGGATCGTCAGCTTTGGGATCATCACGTTGGCGCAACAAACCAATCAAGCCTTCGCTCTCTGGTGTGGTGTCCCCTTCTACCGCGTCGGTGGTCGAGGTCGCTTGGTCAAGATCACTGCCTGTATCTTGTTGCCCCGGCAATGAACAGCCACCCAGCCCCAACAAGGTGGCAAAGAAAAGGCCTGGGATTAATATACGTTGCACCGACATCATTGCCTCCTAAACCTTACTTAAAGCTGCTGATTGACGTAGCTGAGCATCTGGTCAACCGACGAGATCACTTTGGAGTTCATTTCGTAGACACGCTGAGCCTCAATCATGTTCACCAGCTCTTCAGTCACATTGACGTTAGAGGTTTCCAGCATCGATTGCTTGACTTCACCAAAGCCATCAAGCCCGGGAACGCCTTCTTGTGGATCACCACTCGCGCCGGTGGGTAGGTAAATATTTTGGCCTATTGGCTCCAACCCACCTGGGTTAATGAAATCCACCGTAGTAATTTGACCCAGTACCTGGTTCTCTTGCTGACCTCGTAATCGCACAGACACTTCACCATCGGTTCCAACCGTCACTTGCACCGCATCGTCAGGAACGGTGATTTCAGGCTCTAAGGTGTAACCTGAACCTGACGTCACTATCGTGCCTTCATCATTCAAGGTAAATTGACCGTTACGCTGATAGCCGATGTTGCCATCAGGGAGCAGCACTTGGAAAAAGCCGTCTCCCTCAATCATCATGTCGAGGGCATTGTCTGTGGTTTGCACATTACCATTGGTGTGGACACGCTGGGTGGCCACCACCTTTGAACCGGCACCGAGCATCAATCCACTTGGCAACTCAGTGTTCTGTGAGGATTGCCCACCTGGTTGGTTAATGTTCTGGTAGAAGAGATCTTCAAACACCGCGCGTGATTTTTTAAACCCGACCGTGGATGCGTTGGCTAGGTTATTCGAAATCGTCGAGATATTGGTCTGCTGCGCATCAAGTCCGGTTTTACTGACCCATAATGCTGGATGCATAATTACTTCCTCTTAATAAACCTTAGCCAAGCCGCAATAGTGATGCTGACGACTCGTCCATTTTTTCTGCGGTTTTCATTAATTTCACTTGCATTTCAAAATGACGTTGCAAGTCAATTAACCCAGTCATCTCACCCACAGCGTTGACGTTACTGCCTTCTAACGCCCCTGTTTGCAGCGTGACACCAGCATCGGCTGGAAACACGGTGCCGGCCTCTTTGGGTTTGAACACGCCGTCTTTGTCTTTAAAGAGATCTTGATTATCTGGGCGAACCAGTTTGATTCTATCCACCACTTCCATCGCATCAGGTGGCGCACCTTGGGGGAGTACAGAAACACCGCCGTCTTTGCCCACTTCTATTTTTGCTGCAGGGAGGGGAATAAATATCGGGCCCCCACTCTCTCCGAGAATGAGGTTACCATTACTGTTTTGGAGTAGGCCGGTTTGATCCACTTTGAGATGGCCGGCACGGGTGTAGCCTTCTTGCCCTTGGCTGTCTAGCACTGACATCCAGCCTTCACCTTGCACCGCCACATCCAGATTACGACCTGTGGTAATGGTTGAGCCTTGCTCGAAGCTGTATCCAGGTCGCTCAGTCATATTGAATACTCGACTGGGTAACCCCTCGCCATAAGCTTGCATTGATCGAGACTGTTCAAGGTCAGCCCGGAAACCGGTGGTGCTGACATTGGCCAAGTTATTAGCGCGCAATTGCATAGCCTGCATATCTTGCTTTGCGCCACTCATGGCAAGGTATAACGAGCGATCCATAATTGGTTGCCTCCACAATCGTTCTACACAGAAGAAAGCAAAGAGCGTGCCAGTAATTTTATGCCTTTAAGATCAATCTATTACTAGTATTTTCGCCGCCAGAAAGGGGGAAGAAGAGAGAGGAAATGGAAAAGCCTTGCCGCCCTATCAGTGGGCGGCAAGGTTAATGTCACTAACGGATTTGTAGAATATTTTGTTGCATCTGGTTACTCACTTCCAAGGCACGTGAGTTAGCCTGAAAGTTTCGCTGCGCGGTAATCAAGTCAACCAACTCTTGGGTCATATCGATATTGGACTGCTCGATCGTCCCGCTTTTTACCTGACCAAAGGCGCCTTGCATCGCTTCACCAAAAACGGGGTCACCCGAATCTTGAGTCACATCCCATTGGGTATTGCCTACTTGGGCTAAGCCTTGCTGGTTGGCGACGCGCACCATCGCAACCCGCCCCAACGCGACATTTTCACCGTTACTGTAGGTCGCCATAATGGTGCCTTTAGGATCAATATCGACCTTGGTAAGATACCCCGTGGTTGCACCGTCGTCAGTAAATTTACGCATCTCAAACGGCGCGGCATATTGAGTCGGATTATCGAAGTTGAGCGTGAGCTGCTGGTCACCGTCAGCCCCGTTCATTTCTAGCCCTGCTCCCGCTGGCCCCAAGGCATCGGTCACGATCGGGTTACCGCCATTGATGCTGTTCACCGAGCCATCGGAGTTAAAGTCGATGGTGTGGCCAACCTGTCCAGCGGCATTGGTGACATTACCGCCTTGGATATTCACCGGCTTCTCACCTTCAGGATCTGTCATGGTGTAGTACACCGACCAACTGTTCGGATTCGCCGGATCGTTACCTTTTACATAATACGTCGACAATTTGTACGGCTGACCCAGTGAGTCATAGACCGTTGCCGACGTTTGCTTGTTATAGGTTTCTGGATCTTCAAAATTAAACTGTGCGGGATCTTTCTCTTCCCCGCCGGCCGGTAAGTTCAAGCCAATATCGACATTTTCTGATGCACGAGGCTGGCCAAACTGATCGGGCACATTGAGCGACTGCGGCTCATAAGACGAAACCTGCTGGGTGTCAGGGTCGACATTATAACCGAGCAAATACTGACCCTCAGAGTTGATAATGTCGTTATTTTTATCAAGGTGGAAGGCACCGTTGCGCGTTAAGTGGTAATCGTTATTTTGCAGCTTGTCATTTGACACGCCGAAAAAGCCGTTACCGCTAATCCGCAAATCAAGTGGGTTGTTGGTGTAGATACTTGAGCCTTCGTGGAACTGCTGTGCCACGGTCGACGTTTGTACACCGGTCCCGTTAGTGGTCTTCGAGTTTGAGAAGATGGACGTTGAGTAGACATCACCAAACTCAGCACGCGATTCCTTAAAGCCATACGTATTGGCATTCGAGATGTTGTTACTGGTGGTGTTCATGTCTTTCTGGGCCGCACCAAGGCCACTTAACGCAATATTAAAACCCATTGCTTTTCACTCCTAATAAATCGGTTAGCCTTTCGTCACATTTCCGACGTCGGCGTTACCGACCTCTAGCACTTCAGCCAGTTTCATCGGTGAGGAAAAGCCAGCAATATTCAACATCACATTGCCATCGCCATTCCCCAGCAAGACACTGTTTACATTGGCATAGGTCGACACATCAAACTCTTGGGTTTGGCCATCAACCATGCCACTTACTTTAATTTTGTACGTGCCCTCCGGCATAGGATTGCCGTTATCGTCGAGCCCGTCCCATTCAACGCGGTGATCACCCGGCGGCTTAGCGCCCATACTGAAGGTCCGCAATAGTTGCCCTTGCTCGTTTTCCACCCGAACACTGACATTATCCAGCGCTTGGGGCAGCTTCACCATTCCTGCAACACCGCCCGTTTCACCTTTCACCCCGGTGGAGCCGGGGACGAGGACGTCACGTCCAACCAAAGATGACGCTTGCAATGCCTGGTTAGACGTAATCGACTCATTGAACGTATCAAATTGCTTATTCATTTTACCGATGCCCTCAACCGTGGCAAACGACGCCATCTGTGAGATCATCTTGTCATTATCGACAGGTTTAGACGGATCCTGCTGTGACAGCTGTTTGGTGAGCAATTTGAGAAAGTCTTCCTGCTCGAGTGCTTGTTTACCCGTGGTCGAGTCTTGCTTCTCTTGCAGTTTTTTCTCTTGCTGCGCCTTTAGCTGGTCAATGTAGGACAGTCCGTTTGTTGAACCTGTACCGTCGATTCCGGCCATCTTCGCCTCCTACATTACTGACCCATCTGAAGCGTACGCATCAGCATTTGTTTACTCGCATCGGCCACCTGCACATTGGTTTGATAGGCGCGCGATGCGGAAATCATATTCGCCATCTCTTCCATCACATTGACGTTCGGCTTAAAGATATACCCTTCATCATTCGACATCGGATGGTTGGGGTTATATTCCGCGCGTAATGGTTTCTGGCTTTCGACAATACCATCAATGTTGACTGGCACACTTTCACCCTGCTGCTTAAAGCGATTAAGCTCCGAAGAGAAAATCGGATGCCGGGCTCGATACGTCTCTTCAGCAGAGCTGCTCACCGAATTGGCATTGGCCAGGTTACTTGATGTGGTGTTCAATCGTACTGATTCGGCACTCATCGCCGATCCCGACACGTTAAAAATATTAAACAAACTCATCGATTATTTCCCATTCAATGCCTTTTTCATGTTCTTGAACTTAGAGCCAAGAAAATCCAGTGAGGCTTGGTATTCCAGTGCGTTCTGCATGAACAAGTTCTTTTCTAATTGCGCATCAACCGTGTTGCCATCGCCGGTATCTGGCTGTGTGGGGATACGGTACTTCTTTTCCCCCATCACTTGGCTAGAGGCAGCAATGTGCCGCTCATTGGTGCGGCTTAGGCCAATACTTGCCTCGGATGTTGCCGCTTTTAGGGCGCGTTGAAAGTCGATGTCTTGCGCCTTGTAACCTGGCGTGTTGGCATTTGCAATGTTGCTAGACAGGGTTTCTGCCCGCTTGCCTCTTACGCCAACCGTGTGCTGGTGCACACCAAGTGCATTGTCAAATGTGATCGCCATGGACAACCTCCGAGTTCTTACTGCATGGAATAAAGCAAACAGGGTGCCAAGTTTCTAGCAAGGCTTCTTTTTTATCTTAAACCCAGGTGGGACGTGGACTGAGAGCAGGGGCACTGATGAATGAAAAACGAGAGCGCGAGACTAGGAGGCAAAAAAGCGGCAAACAATGTGCCGCTTTTTGCCGTCCTCTATTTAAGCTTATAAATAATGCCAGGGTTACACCGAATCATCTCGAACTTGTCAGTTAACCCCGTGAGTGACTCCGACGCGCCCAAGATCAAATAACCGCCGGGATTCAGTGCTCCCGCCATTTGATTCAACACTTTGGCTTTCATATCAGGTGAAAAGTAAATCAATACATTACGACAGAAAATGATGTCAAACTTGCCTAAAAGGCTGTAGCTTTCCATCAAGTTTTGTGGGCGGAAGGTCACCATGCGCTTTATATTGTCTTTGATCCGCATTTTGCCGTCACCGACATCTTCAAAAAACGTACGACGACGCTCTGGCGACAGCCCACGTCCTAGTGCTAGGTTGTCATAAATTCCCTGACGACAGGCTTCTAACATCGACGTGGAGATATCGGTGGCGGTGATGCTTACGCTGCCCATCATGCCAGGTTTACGCTGCTGGGTTTCCGCGACTGTCATGGCAATCGAATACGGCTCTTGTCCTGACGAACTCGCCGAGGACCAGATTTTAATCGGTTTACGTGATTTAGCCAGCTCGGGTAACAAGCGATGTGCCAGCACCTCATACGGATAGGTATCACGAAACCACAATGTTTCGTTGGTGGTCATCGCATCAATGGCCGCAACCGCGAGTTCACGATTACGCCCCGTAATCACCGACTTTATCAATTCTGACAGCGACCCCACGCCAAATTTATTCACCAGCGGGCTCAAGCGGCTACGTACCAGATACTGCTTGCTGTCTCCCAGTACGATCCCACACTTGGCTTCGAGATGTTTGCAAAAGTCTCGATATTCTTGGTCACTGATTGCTACATTTGTCATTAATTAACTCAATCGCTTTGGTTGGGTTACGACTTAACCGCCTCGAGTACGGCAGAGCCCAATTCGTCAGGGTCGAACTTCGCGATAAACGAGTTAGCCCCGACACGCTCAACCATGGCCTCATTAAATACCCCACTCAATGATGAGTGCAATACTACATGAAGATCTTTAAGACTCGAATCTTTTCTAATCTCAGTTGTGAGGGTATACCCATCCATTTCAGGCATTTCGATATCGGAGATCACCAAGGCAAGTTGACTGTAGATGCTTCCCTCAGCGGCCATTTCTTTCAGTTTTTCGAGTGCTTCTTTGCCATCTTGTACCAAGATAACGTCATAACCGACGCTTTCAACCGCGCGCTTCACCTGTCGGCGTGCAACGCTGGAATCATCGGCCACTAGCACTTGACTCGGAGCACTCTCTTCCCGCTCTTCACGTTTCGAGAGTACTTCCTCACTCACATCTTCATTCACAGGTGCGATTTCATTGAGAATTTTCTCAACATCGAGCACTTCCACTAACTCGTTATCAATTTCGGTAACCGCCGTGAGGTAGTGGGATCGCCCTGTCCCTTGAGGAGGGGGGAGAATTTTTTCCCAGTTCATATTAACGATACGCTCGACCGAGCCGACAAGGAAGCCCTGCATCGAACGGTTGAATTCTGCAATGATCACAAAGCGATTCTCTGGATCAGGAATAGCTGGCCCGCCAGTTGCTAGGCTCATGTCGATGACAGAAACGGTTTGACCGCGGATGTGAGCCACTCCTTTCACCAAAGGATGCAAATTTGCCATTGCGGTGAGTCGTGGGCATTGCAGCACCTCTTTGACTTTAAATACATTAATGCCAAAGCGCTGTTTTCTCATCAGGCGGAAAGTCAACAGCTCTAACCGGTTTTGTCCTACCAGCTGCGTACGCTGGTTGACCGAATCAAGAACACCACCTGTCATAAGATAAACTCCATATTGCCCCGTTTTTTTTGTAGAGTAGCATGGTAATCATAGTGGGTAATCACATGACTCTCGAGAAAAGAAGGGATTTTTTTCTTAACGTCCGCTACTGCTGGATTGAACTATGTCCAAGATATCATGTTTATTTATCGTCGTTTGGCTTACAAGCTTTAGCGTAAGTATAGCTGCTGCGACAGTAAGTCAAATTGAAGCGGTGCAAGAAGCCGCGGAGGCGCATGTCGCCGATATTATTTCGCTGCCTAAAAATGGCGAACTCAACATCGCGGCGGGGAACCTTGATTCGCGTATGCGTCTCACCGATTGCCCCGTGCCACTCGACACCAAAGTGCCAGGTCGTCAACAGATTAATACCTCAGTGACCGTGATGGTGTCTTGTGATCGAGACAACTGGCAAGTGTATATTCCGGTTAAAATCGAGCTGATGACCCCCTCGGTTGTCGCAAAGCGACCGCTCAATCGTGGCATGACTATTGCTTCAAATGATGTAGCCGTTCAGATGGTAAATAGTCGGTTTCAACGCGGGCATACCTATACGCAACCCGCACGTTTAATTGGCTCTAAAGTCAAACGAACCGTGGGGATAGGTGAACCGATCAGCAGTAACGATGTCTGCGCCGTGTGTCGAAATGATGACGTTTTGATCACTGCGCAAGGAAACGGACTGAACATTGTTGCAAAAGGCACGGCATTAAGTGATGGCGCTCTAGGTGAGCAAATAAAAGTGAAGAACAATAAATCTAACCGGATTGTCGATGCTACAATCTCAGCGGTCGGCGAAGTAACGGTTAATTTCTAACTTTTTACGTCACACTGCTAAAGTAACAGCAAGGTGTGCCGATACGCTGAGCGACGGACTCAAAAAGCGACTGACAGTAAGGCGATGTTATGGCGAGTATTGACCAACTACGTGGTAATCAGCAACCCCTGACCACAACTCGTAATACGAGTAACCAGACCCAAACACAAGAAACGCAAGGCGGCTCAGTTCGTGAACAGCAAGGGGTGAAAGCCCAAGACGACGCTGTTTCGCTCAGCCAGCAAAGCCAAGTGATCGATAAAATGAATCAGAAAATGGCATCTGAGCCCTATTTTGATAGCGCTAAAGTTGATCAAATCAAACAAGCAATATCAAACGGCTCTTATAAAGTGGATCCTGACAAGCTTGCCGCAAACATGATGCGTTTCGAGAACGATCTCAACGACAGCTAAGCTGATTGGAGTGGTTATGACCCCTACTGCGCCTTTAACAACCTTGGTTGAACAGCAACTCGAGCGAGTTCAAGCGCTACAAAGCGTGCTCGAGCAAGAAGCCGGTGTCATTGCCAGCCGCGCCTCCGAAGATATCGAAGCAATCGCCAAACAAAAACAATCACTTATCAACGAAATTCAACGCAATGACGCGCAAATCAGTCGTCACCCTGAACGTGATTTGCTTAACCATGATCAGGCGTTAATTGAACACGTGAGTGCCATTCAATCCACGCTCTCTGCCTGTAAACAACAAAATGAAACCAATGGTGTTGCACTTCAGCGCGCCAGTTTAAGCATTCATCGCCTGCGCAATCTGTTCCAAGAAAGCGGTGGTAAGTCAGAACTGACCTATAACCAAGACGGTAACGCATCGGGGAGAAAAACCCTGGGCACTAACGTCAAAGCGTAACGTCCTCCCCACGCACCACCACGCCTAACGGCCAGACACGCCGAATCTAACGGATACTTGTGAGCTTTACTTTCCTTACTTGCCTTATCGCCGTGCTTCCATCTGCCTGTCTTTTGCCGACTCTAGTTTGTTCCCTAAGACAGCGTGATGCGCTATCGCGCCACTATAGAGCCTGATTCAAGCACTAAAAAAGCGAGCATAGTGCTCGCTCTCCGTCTAAAAGACTAGGTCGTTTGTTACACCCGCCCGCTTGAGTGCCAAGATGTTGGCGTCATCCATCGTATTTAACCAGAGAAAGACGCCCTAACGCCTAGAAAATAATATTATTGTTACTCGGTACAGGCTGCGCTTCGCCATAGCGTTTCATTTTCTGCATGGTATCAAGATCAAGTTCGAGTTCTGTGACGTAGCTGTCCCCCACTTTATAACTGGCCACCACTTCGGCACCGCGAATAATGCCATCGACGGCGCCTTGCGTATTGTCACGACCTAAACTTTGATCGTTGACGCTCGAACGGCTGCTGACCCGCAAGCCATAAACTTGCTCGCTCAACTCTTTGTAGGCGTCCACTTTAGAGGCACGCATAGCACGGGTTTCTTTTTCTTCTTGGGTTGCGCCTTGTTGCGCACTGATCGATGCCATTCCCACCGCAGAAATGATATTTTCTTCTTTCATCTTGGTTAATGGCTGACAGGCTGACAGCATCAGCAAGATTGTGATGGCAAGTCCTTGTTTCGTAAACATTTATCTACCTTACTCTTTCCTATACTAAGGTTTTAGCACCACTGTCTCACGCTTCACGCGATTTTGATCATCTCGAATAATCACGCCATCGCGTTTGCGAACCTTGTATAAACTATCAATATCACGCCCAATACGATCGGCCGGCAAGAAGCCTTGCGCCGAGGCAACCACCACGCGAGATTCCATACCGATTACCCGGGCATTGACCAATACCCCGCCACCTTGACGCAACATAGTTCCCGTCAATACATAATCGATTTGTTGTTCAGGGTTCAGCTCTTTCCAGTCTCGGCTAATGGTAAAATCGCCGTCTTCCGTGACCCGAATCGCGCCCGTCGATTTAAAGTCAATCACCGTAAAGCCGCGGCGCTGCATTTGGTAAATCAGCCCCTCGGTCACGGTATTACCTAACCAGTTGGTCTCATCCATTTTTTGCAAATCAACAAACGAGGTAACCGCCAAGGGCGTTCGCGCTGTCAAATACGCATTGGTGGCTAACAGCTCATCGGCCATGCTATTTAGAAAGTAATCAAGGGTGTGACGTGGCCGCTGCTTAAGGAAAAACTCACTGCCCGAATACGGCTCTTTGCCGTTATAAATTGGCGTGTAAGCACAGCCTGTTACCCATAGCGCTACTATCGCCACTATCCACTTTTTCATCGTATCATGCTCCGCGCTCAGTCATCGATGTGAGACAAGTGTGTCATTAAGGGTATCGGTTGATTTCATTAAACCTTTACCTTTGATTGCTGGCTCTATTTGGGTACACAACTTGCATCAGCGTCTTTGCGTCATCTTTTTGGTAGGTCTTAACCCTACGCACTAATAGATTGAAAGCAATTTCCATACCCACTAAGTGAGATCTTGACTATGAAAACCCTTTTGGCGCGGTTAACGCTCATTGTCAGCCTGAGTGTCGCTCCTTGGGCGCACGCGGCGTGGTATGAAGTATCAGCCAGCTCCCCGATACTCGAAAGCCAGCAAGCCGCCCGTGTTCGGGCACTTGAAGCCGCAACTTTTGATGCCATGCGCTTCGCCGGTGCCGATGTAGGCAGCTTGCAGCAACTCAAGCGATTTTACTCGCAAGTCAAAGCTGGTTATCAGTTTAGCGGCAATGCGGTGCGCGAAGTACAAGTGTTAGAAGAAGGCACTCAAGGCGGCAATTATGTTGTCAATCTGCGCTTAGATATCTATCCATCGGCAAACGCTTGCCACAAAACCCAGTATAAAAAAGGTATGGTGTTAACACGTTTTCCAATTGTTTCCCCCCAACAAGCCGCATTAGGGGGCATTTATCAATTTGGCGATGACTTTTCGGTACTCCTTAACCGTGAGATAAAACAACACGCACAAAGCTTTGTTGGGCGTGGTATCGCCAATGTCGATGTCTCGCCCAATGCGCCCCGTACGGTGGCCATGTTAGCGGAAGACAAAGACGCGCAGTTTGTGATCACAGGCGCAATCACTGACTTGTCTGCCACAACCGACGCCAGTGGCTTTGGTGAAGCACAAAATAACCGCCAGTTGGCCGTCAATGTTCAGGCAATGGACAGTGAGAGTGGTGAAGTCATATTTCAGCGCCGCTATCGCGATGTCGCCCAATGGCCGTTTGAACGCCATAGCCAAGTCGATACTCAGACCGCGCGCTTTTGGCAATCTCCTTATGGGCAAATGGCACGCCGAATGAGTCGAAATATATTGTTAGATTTGGAGTCGTCACTGTCTTGTCGCGCCAGCAAGCCAGAAATCGTCGCCCTCAAAGACAATATTGCACAAATCAATGTCGGGCGTATCAATGGAGTGAAACAAGGCGATCAATTAAACCTTTGGCACATTGCCTCGTTTACCGATGATTTAGGTATCGTCCGTACTCAACGTCGAAAAAGCGGGATCACTCTGACTGTTGCACGCGTTTATGAAAGCAGCGCTGAAGCCGTGGTTCAGCCCAATAACCTCAGCGGCAGCATACAAATCGGCGACATAGTGACCAAAGGGGTTAATTAAATGAAAACAGGCGCTTAAATCGCGCCTGTTTTTACGTATAATATCGACACGCTCTCATAGCTCAACAGGATAGAGCAGTCGCCTCCTAAGCGATCGATCGGGGTTCGAGTCCCTGTGGGAGCGCCATTATCTTTCTATATGGCTATAACCAGATTAAAACCTGTGTATAGGTTGCCAGAAGCCACAAGCTCAGCATTGCCATCACGCCAGCTAAAATGTCGTCCAACATGATCCCTAAACCACCATGAATGTGCTTATCCAACCAGCTGATCGGCCAGGGTTTCGCCATATCAAAGATGCGGAATAACACAAACCCTGCCAACACGATTTGCCAATCGGTGCTGGGTACCAAGGCCATGGTTAGCCAGAATCCTACGAACTCGTCCCAAACGATCGCGCCATGATCATGCACTTGCATATCTTTCGACGCCCGCCCGCAAATAGCAATGCCAGCAAGGCCACCGACAATAATGGCCACCCACAGTCCAAGGATGCCGCCGTAATTGACAAACGCAAGATAAAACGGCACCGCAAACAAGGTACCGACGGTCCCGGGTACTATCGGTGACAAGCCACTGCCAAAGCCAAGTGCCAATAAATGGTATGGATTGGTCAAAGATAAACGATGTTTAGGATCCGTCACGATGTGGCTCCTTAAAATGATCCCATCCAGACAGCACCCAATCGAGAGGCTGATTGTCTGCTACAAGCTCAAGGCGATGGTTGCCGGTTATTTGCCCGATGCATTGCACACTCACGCCACTGTGCTTGAGTGCTGTATCTAATGTGCCACGGTGTAGCTCAGGGACAGTAAAACACAGTTCATACTCCTCACCACTGGTCAGGGCAAATTTTTGTGCCTGCTCGACACTGGCTTGATCGGCCAACAAGGCTTCAGAAAGTGGTAATTGCGCCACATCGACTTTTGCGCCAACACCGCTGGCGGTGAGGATGTGGGTTAAGTCTGCGTGTAAACCATCAGAAATATCAATCGCCGCTGACGCGATACCCCGCAATGCCTGTCCAGCGGTTACTCGGGGCTGAGCGCGATAATGACGATTGATTAATGTGGTTGCGCGAGCCTTATCAACCACTGTCTTGCCGAGAATATAATCAAGCCCGGCTTGGCTCTCACCCAGTGTGCCGGTCACAAAAATCCAGTCGCCCGGTTTCGCCCCCGCGCGCGTCAAGGCCTGCCCTTTAGGCACATGGCCATGTAAGGTAATGGTGATGCTTTTGGGCCCACGTGTGGTATCACCGCCAATCAGCTGGACCTGAAAATGCTCGGCAAGGGCAGCAAAGCCTTGGCAAAAACCTGCCACCCAGGCATCATCGGGCTCTGGTAAGGTAAGCGCCAGAGAACACCACGCTGGCATTGCCCCCATCGCAGCTAAATCACTCAAGTTCGAGGCCAACGCCTTGTGCGCCACATCAGAGGCACTCGCAGTCGGAAGAAAATGCGTCCCCTCCACCAGCGTATCTGTGGTCACCACTAACTGGCAGCCTTCAGGGACCTCGACCAACGCACAGTCATCACCAATACCTAAAGCGACATCACGACGCTTGACCGGCTGACGAGCGAAGTAGTCGCGAATCAAATCAAATTCGTTGCGTGTCATAAACACTATTTTGTTGGATAGAACAATAAAAAGGCCAGCAGTGCTGGCCTAGTCGGGAAGGGATTAACGTAACCGAGGGTACGCTTTATCCAAGACACCGTTGACAAACTTATGGCTGTCTTCTGCGCCAAAACGTTTTGCCAGTTCAACGGCCTCATTGATAACCACTTTGTAGGGGACATCGTCGCACTTGATCAGCTCATACATCGCAAGACGCAGTAAGGCATGCTCCATATCATCTAAATCCTGCAAAGGACGGGATAGGTACGGGCGCATCTTACTATCAAGCTCTTGATGGCTAAGCGCAACACCGCTAAACAGATTACGAAAGTAAGCAACGTCTGTTTCTGGTTCACGTAGAAGCGGCTCGGTTTTCTGATGCTCGTCTTCTTCTTCGTATTTATCTGCGGCAAGAAACGCGGCTTCAATATCAGCAACATTACCTTGCGCTAGCTGCCATGAATAGATGGCTTGCAATGCAAATTGGCGTGCATTACGTCGTGCGGCTGGTTTCACTTTAACCCCCATTTAGGATTCAATTTGGGACAGAACATTCACCATTTCAAGCGCGCTCAGTGCAGCCTCTGCCCCTTTGTTACCAGCCTTGGTACCTGCGCGTTCGATCGCTTGCTCAATGGTGTCGACCGTTAGCACACCAAATGCGACTGGGGTTTCAAACGCCAGTGCAACTTGTGCCAACCCTTTATTACATTCTCCGGCGACATAGTCAAAATGCGGTGTGCCACCACGGATCACTGATCCAAGTGCCACAATCGCGTCATAGCGACCGCTCTTGGCGAGCTTTTGGGTCACCACAGGCAACTCGTAGGCACCTGGGCAACGCACCACGGTGATATTATCGTCGTTGACTTGGCCTTGGCGCTTCAGTGCGTCAACCGCACCATCTAGCAAACTCTCGTTGATAAAGCTATTAAAGCGAGAGATAACAATAGCAACCTGCGCGTTGGGCGCGGCAAATGCCCCTTCGATTACGTTCATGAGCCTTCCTGTGACTTGCTTTCCGGAATGAGAAACCGCGCGATTCTACCACATTTTTATCCAATGGCACCATGTTCCGTACCAGTGGATAATGGTGCCTATCGCGCGTCGTTGTTATACGTTATTCGGTGACGTATTCCACCACGTTCAGGCCAAAGCCAGACAAGGCATGATAACGCTTGGTTGATGAAGACAGCAGGCGCATTTGCTTGACACCAAGATCCGCCAATATTTGCGATCCAATCCCCACTCGGCGAGAGGTCCCCTGCCACTTGGCACCGGCCGGTTTCTCACCTTTATCTTGCGCTTCAAACGCTTTTACCTTGTTGACAATAGCTTCGCTGGTTTCTTCTTTACCTAGAATCACCAACACCCCGCCTTCATCGCTAATCCTCTGCATCGCACGGTTCAGACTCCAACTGCGCTCAGCGGTGCGGTCAGACTGGAGTACATCGGTAAAGGTATCTTGCAGATGAACACGAACCAGGGTTGGATCGGCAGTTACTTCGCCTTTACACATCGCGTAGTGGATTTGATCATCGATGGTGTCACGATAGGTCACCAAATCAAATTCGCCAAACTCCGTTGGCAGTTTACAAGACGCCACCCGCTCGATGGTGGTCTCGTTGAGATTACGGTATTCAATCAAATCGGCAATGGTGCCCAGCTTGATGCCGTGTTTGTCACAGAACACCTCCAAGTCAGGGCGACGTGCCATGGTGCCGTCTTCATTTAAGATCTCAACAATCACAGAAGCTGGGCTGTAGCCACCTAAACGGGCCAAATCGCACCCTGCTTCGGTGTGGCCAGCGCGGGTGAGTACCCCTCCCTCTTGCGCCATCAAGGGGAAGACATGGCCCGGCTGCACCAAGTCAGCCGCTTTAGCGTCGGGGGTAACTGCGGCTTGTACGGTGCGCGCGCGGTCAGCCGCCGATATCCCTGTGGTCACCCCTTCGGCCGCTTCAATCGACACGGTAAAAGCGGTAGAAAATTGCGCGTTATTGTCGGACACCATCAAGGGCAGTCCAAGCTGCTGGCAGCGCTGCTGAGTCAGCGTCAAGCAAATCAATCCTCGGCCGTGGGTGGCCATAAAGTTGATCGCTTCTGGTGTCACTGCCTCTGCCGCGATGATCAAATCGCCTTCGTTCTCGCGATCTTCGTCATCCATCAATACCACCATTTTACCTTGGCGGATATCGTCAATGATTTCTTGAGCGCTACTAATTGCCATCTTGGGATCCTTATTTCAAAAAACCGGAACGGGCCAATGTTTCCAGGCTGATACCCGTTGATTGTGTCGGCTCAGCCGCCTTATCACCGAGCATCAATCGCTCGAGGTAACGGGCGATCACATCGACTTCGATGTTTACCTTGCGCCCGGGCGCAAAGTGCTGAATGGTGGTTTGCTCGGCGGTGTGCGGCACGATTGTGAGTTTGATATGGCTGCCATTCACTTCGTTCACTGTCAAACTGATACCGTCCACCGTGATAGAGCCTTTCAATGCCACATACTTGGCGAGATCAGACGGCAATGCAATCCAGTACTCCCAGGCACGACCCGTTTGACTGACTGATGTGACTTCACCCAGACCATCAACATGGCCGGAGACCATATGGCCGCCAAAGCGGGTGGTCGGCAGCATGGCCTTTTCAAGGTTGACGTTATCTCCTACCGATAAAGCGCCCAGCGACGAACGCGCCAAGGTTTCCGAGGAGACATCGGCGCTATAGCCGGTTGCGGTCAATGCAACCACGGTTAAACATACTCCGTTGGTGGCGATGCTGTCACCCAATTTAACGTCGGCGAGATCAAGCTCGCCGCTGTCGATGGTCAAGATAACGTCTTGTCCTCGACGGCTTAGGGTTTGCACGCGCCCCATCGCTTCAATAATGCCAGTAAACATCGTCTTTAATACTCTTGCGTGGTCACAGCATGCTCAGAGAGCATGGCGGTTAAGCGAACATCGTCACCGATCACCTTCACCTGATTAAACTGGAAACGCGGTGCATCGTCCATCCGTTGCATCCCGTCTAACGCAACCAAGGGGCGACTATCGCCCCCTAACAACATTGGCGCTTGGTAAACGATCAGCTCATCAACTAACGATTCAGTGAGCAACTGAGCCGCCAGCCTCGCGCCCGCTTCTACCCATATTTTGTCAATATCATGTTCGGCCAGGGCGCGCAGAATGGCAGACAATGACGCACCTGGCATCACCCACTCATGAACGTTATCCGGCCACACCTGGATACTCGGCGTATCAACAACACGGATCACATCGCCCTCTAGTTGATAAACAGCCGCATCAGGAGAGGTTTTATTGTCTTTATCCAAAATTACCCGTGTGGGCTGACGCAAGGATGGCTGCGGGTAGGTATCGAGAATGTCAGCGGGAAGCTGACCATTGCGAATATTCAAGCTAGGGTTATCGGCAAGCACCGTGGCACTGGTTGATAAAATGGCGCTGGCTTGCGCGCGAAATGCTTGCACATCGGCACGCGCGGGCTCACCGGTAATCCATTTACTTTGCCCATTCGCCAATGCCGTGCGCCCATCAAGGCTTCCCGCCAGTTTAAGCTGCACATACGGCATTTTAGTTTGCATACGTTTGATAAAACCAAGGTTCAGCGCTTTTGCCTGTTCAAGCATCACGCCCACAACTACCTCAATGCCTGCTTCTTGTAACCGTGCGATACCACGTCCGGCCACTTTAGGGTTTGGGTCTTGCATCGCGCACACCACGCGGCTGACGTTGGCAGCAATCAACGCATCACAACACGGCGGCGTACGACCATAGTGAGAGCAAGGCTCTAAGGTGACGTAAGCTGTCGCGCCTTGTGCGCGTGCTCCCGCAGCCTTTAATGCATGCACTTCAGCGTGCGGGCCGCCGGGGGCGATATGAAACCCTTCACCGACCACTTCGTCGCCCTGTGCAATCACACAACCAACATTGGGATTAGGCGTGGTGGTATAGCGACCTTGGGCTGCGAGCGCTAACGCGCGCATCATCATGGTTTTATCGCGTTCGCTTTGACTCATTTTTGCAACCGTGCGATTTCTTCGCCAAATTCACGAATGTCTTCAAAACTATGGTACACAGAGGCAAAGCGAATATAAGCCACTTTATCTAGCTCCTTGAGCGCTTCCATCACCAAGTTCCCCACCATGGCAGAGCCAATTTCGCGCTCTCCGGTAGCGCGCAAACGTGACTTTATACTGTTGATCGCTTTTTCAATGTCATCGGCGCTCACTGGGCGCTTTTCTAATGCGCGTTGAATGCCGCCACGCAGTTTCTCTTCGTCAAACGGTTCTCGGTTGCCGTTGGTCTTAATCACCCGTGGCATCACTAACTCTGCCGTTTCGAACGTGGTATAACGCTCTGCGCACGCCAAACATTGGCGGCGACGGCGAACTTGGTGACCATCAGCCACAAGACGAGAATCGATCACTTTGGTGTCGGTAGCACCACAAAATGGACAGTGCATGAGTGTCGCCTCCTCAATATCGTCTTGCTAGTGTAACCGATTTGTAGCGATGAAAAAGCCTATTGAAGAGGACTTTATGGTGGTTTTGTGTGCTAAACAAACCCTGTAAGGTCGGTGATGCCTGTAAAAACAAAAAAGACGCCCTAAGGCGCCTTATAAGCTATTCATTTTCGTGCCAATAATTAGGCATACACAGGCAGGCGACGGCAAATCGCTTGCACTTTTTCTTTGGTCTCGGCAATCACTTGCTCATTACCGATGTTATCCAAGACATCACACATCCAGTGCGCAAGCTGCTCGGCATCCTGCTCGGTAAAGCCACGACGTGTAATCGCAGGCGTGCCCACACGAATGCCAGAGGTGACAAACGGACTGCGTGGGTCGTTCGGCACACTGTTTTTGTTGACCGTGATGTTAGCGGCACCTAACGCGGCATCGGCTTCTTTCCCAGTGATGTCTTTATCAATTAAATCAACCAACAACAGGTGGTTGTCAGTGGAATCCGATACGATTTTATAACCGCGGGCTTGGAAGCCTTTGACCATCGCGCGGGCATTATCAATCACGCGCGCTTGGTAGGCCTTAAACTCAGGCTCCATTGCTTCTTTAAACGCCACGGCTTTACCCGCAATCACGTGCATCAGTGGGCCACCTTGGCCACCTGGGAACACCGCAGAGTTGAGCTTTTTATAGAGGTCTTCACCGGCATTCGACAAGATCAAACCACCGCGAGGCCCCGCCAGGGTTTTGTGGGTGGTGGTGGTGACCACGTGCGCGTGTGGCAAGGGATCAGGATATACGCCCGCCGCAATCAGACCTGCGACGTGCGCCATATCCACCAACAGCCATGCACCGACTTTATCGGCGATTTCACGCATGCGCTTCCAATCCACCACTTGTGAGTAAGCAGAGAAGCCACCGATCAGCATTTTGGGTTTGTGCTCCAGCGCCAGCTGTTCCATTTGCTCGTAATCGATCTTGCCCGCTTCATCAATGCCGTAAGGGATTACATGATAATGCTTACCAGAGAAGTTGACCGGCGAACCATGGGTTAAATGACCACCATGCGCCAGGCTCATACCTAGAACCGTATCGCCTGGATTTAGCAGCGCCATATAAACCGCGCTATTCGCTTGTGAGCCTGAATGAGGCTGCACGTTGGCATACTCACAACCAAACAGCTCACACGCGCGCTCAATCGCGAGCGCTTCCGCTTTGTCTACGTACTCACAGCCACCGTAATAACGCTTACCTGGATAGCCTTCCGCATACTTGTTGGTCAGTTGAGAGCCTTGCGCTTCCATCACGCGTGGGCTGGTATAGTTTTCTGATGCGATCAGCTCAATGTGTTCTTCCTGACGTGCCGTTTCTTCTTCAATGGCGGCGAACAGGGCGGGATCGTAATCCGCGATATTCATGTCACGCTTTAGCATTTGTCTCTCCTGACTTAACATTGGCGGGCAATAACCCCAAAAGCGAACGCTAGGGCGCTTTCAACTCCCCTAGCAAAAACGTGTGCTGGTGTGATGACTTCGATCACCCCTTGGCTTAGTCGCCTTAACATGACAAATCAAAGCGATTAAGCCAAGGAAAATTGCTCATTCCAGCCGCCCCACGCAAACGTTTTCGTCGCCGCCATGACTGCGTTTGCTATTCTACAAAAAATCCACCCTGTCAGGTAGTCTGTGTCACACTTTTTTATTGCGCATGACGATGATAATGGTCGGGCGTCAACGCACATGGTCGGTGTAAAGATTTTACAGCTGAGTATCACAATGCTGACATTCTACATTCAAGTGATTTACCTCATCGGCTTTCTCTTCGACCTAATTGGCGATAAAATCCGCGCCCGAAAATCCCATTAACCTTTTTTACCGCCGGCCCGCTGGGTTTTGGCGGCCTTTTTGTTGTTATCACGTTTTTGTTTTTATCACGCTAATTAAGTAGGGAGAAGCCGTGTGAGTCAGTACCAACACAGCTTTAAAGAAGACATTATTGCTATCGCCTCGGGCGCGTTTCTCGTCGCCCAAGGGGTGTTTTTTTTGCAACAAGCCGGACTCTTAACCGGGGGCACCACAGGTCTTGCCTTGTTGGTCAGCCAGTTTACCGACCTATCGTTCGGTACTTTGTATTTTCTGTGTAATTGCCCGTTTTATTTAATGGCGTGGTTTCGTATGAGCCCACGCTTTGCTGTGCGTAGCTTACTCGCGGGGGGCGCGGTATCGGTGATGGCTGACCATATTGCCTACTTCTTTGAAATTACCTGGCTGGCCCCTGCGTACTGTGCCGTCATTGGTGGTTTGCTAATGGGCGTCGGCATGCTGATGATTTTCCGCCACAATGCCAGCTTGGGCGGCTTTAACGTGCTGGTACTCTATTGTCAGGACAAGTTTGGGATCTCGGCAGGAAAGCTACAAATGGGCATCGACTGCACCATTCTCGCGTTATCTTTCTTCCTCATCGATTTAAACCTGCTGATGTGGTCGGTGGTTGGCGCGATCGTACTCAACTTAGTCTTGGCGATGAACCACAAGCCTGGGCGCTATCAAGCGCATCCTGCTAATCCAGGCGCTTGAGCGGCCTATCAACGCCAAGCCATACAACAAGATGGCGCAAAACAACAAAGCCAAGCATGATGCTTGGCTTTTTCGTAGTGACTTAACTGCACTCAGACGCGTGATTAAATCGCTTCTTCGTCTTCCTCACCGGTACGGATGCGCACCACACGCTCAACATCAAAGACAAAGATTTTGCCATCACCGATTTTACCGGTTTGTGCGGTATCAATAATGGTATCGACACACTGCTCGGCTACATCGTTACTGACGATCACTTCAAGCTTCACCTTAGGCAAAAAGTCGACCATATATTCGGCGCCACGATACAGCTCAGTGTGGCCCTTTTGACGACCAAATCCCTTTACTTCTGAGACAGTCATCCCCGTGATGCCCACATCAGCAAGCGCTTCGCGCACGTCATCGAGTTTAAATGGCTTGATGATGGCTTCAATTTTTTTCATTGTGTTATCCCTCTCGTTGGCCGCAGCCGGTCCTGATGGATCAAGTGTTTAGCTGAAATTGTATCGCAGCATGATAAAAAATCATCCATCGATTCACGCATAATACAAAAAAGCCGCCAATCGATGGCGGCTAATATCCTATTTCGCGGTTAACCTAGGGTCACGCGCGCGTTGCGGAACATACGCATCCACGCACTGTCTTCGCCCCAATCATCGGGGTGCCAAGAGTTGGCGACGGTACGGAATACCCGCTCAGGGTGCGGCATCATAATGGTGACGCGGCCCGACTCTGTGGTCAGCGCAGTGATGCCATTTGGTGAGCCATTCGGGTTGGCCGGATACGCTTGTGTTGGCTGGCCGTGATTATCGGTGTAACGCAGCGCTACCGTGCCGGACGCTTCAATCGCCGCCAAATGCTCAGCATCGCGCACCTCCACGCGGCCCTCACCATGTGATACCGCAATAGGCATCCGTGACCCTGCCATCCCGGCAAAGAAGGCGGAGGGGCTTGATTGCACTTCTACCATGCTAAAGCGGGCCTCAAAGCGCTCGGACTCGTTGCGAACAAACCGTGGCCAGTGTGCGGCGCCAGGGATCAGTTCATGCAGGTTCGACAGCATCTGACAGCCATTACACACGCCAAGTGCCAAGGTGTCTTCACGACTAAAGAAAGCACTAAATTGATCGTGCGCTCGGCTGTTAAACAGAATGGATTTCGCCCAACCTTCACCAGCGCCCAACACGTCACCGTAAGAGAAACCGCCACAGGCCACCAGCCCTTGGAAACCGTCCAAACTAATGCGTCCTGAGAGAATGTCACTCATATGAACGTCCACAGCGTTAAATCCAGCGCGATCGAAGGCGGCGGCCATTTCCACATGCGAATTCACGCCTTGCTCACGCAAAATAGCCATGGTCGGTTGTTGACCGGTAGCGATATATGGTGCAGCAATATCTTGGTGCACATCAAAGCTCAGGCTGGCGTGCAACCCAGGATCGGTCGCCTGTTTGGCGTCAAACTCTTGGCGTGCACAATCTGGGTTATCGCGACGCGCTTGCATCTGATAGGTGGTTTCGGCCCAAATCTGACGTAGGTGCTGGCGACTGGCTTGATAGATAGGTGCCTCACCATGACGCAAGATAACCTCATCGCTATCGCTTAAGCCGCCAATCAGGTGGCTGCATGCGGTCAATTGATGTTCATCCAACACCGCCTTAACGCGCTCCAGATCTGGCGCTGCCACTTGGATCACCGCACCCAGCTCTTCGTTAAACAGCACCGACAAAGCATCGTCGCCTAAACGGGCGATGTCGACGTCAATACCGGTGTGGCCGGCAAACGCCATTTCTGCCAAGGTGACGAACAGTCCGCCATCGGCTCGGTCGTGATATGCCAGTAGCTTTTGCTCTGCCACCAAGGTTTGCATCGCATTGAAAAAGCCTTTTAGGCGGGCGCTGCTGGTGACATCGGCAGGCTTATCGCCCAATTGATGATACACCTGAGCCAACGCGGTTGCGCCCAGACGCTGCGCGCCTTCACCGAGATCAATCGCAATCAGCTGGCTATCACCTTTATCAGTACGCAATTGTGGGGTCACGGTACGACGCACATCTTCCACACGCCCAAAGGCGGTGATGATCAGCGACATCGGCGCGGTGACAGTTTTATTTTCATCGTCTTGCTGCCACTGGGTTTTCATCGACATCGAGTCTTTACCCACCGGAATGGTCAGTGACAGCTCAGGACACAGCTCCTCGCCCACGGCTTTGACCGCTTCGTACAAACCAGCATCCTCGCCCGGGTGCCCCGCCGCAGACATCCAGTTGGCAGACAGTTTAATGTTGGTCAGGCTACCAATATCGGCACAGGCGATATTGGTGAGTGCTTCTCCCACCGCCATACGGGCAGAGGCAGCAAAGTCGAGCAAGGCTGCAGGCGTTCGCTCACCCATCGCCATCGCTTCGCCGTGATAACTGTCATAGCTGGCCGCCGTCACCGCACAGTTAGCGACCGGTACCTGCCACGGACCGACCATTTGGTCACGGGCAACCAGTCCAGTCACCGAACGGTCACCGATGGTGATCAAGAAGGTTTTCTCCGCCACCGCCGGCAAGCGTAAAACACGCTCACAGGCTTGTGCCAGCTCGATATCTTGGGGGTTAAGCGCAGCACTGGTCACTTGCTGACGCGTGACATCACGGTGCATTTTGGGCGCTTTACCCAACAGAATATCCATCGGCATATCGATAGGGCTATTACCGAAGTGGCTGTCTTCAAGCGACAGGTGACGCGCATCGGTGGCCTCACCAATCACTGCATATGGGGCGCGTTCACGCTCGCACAAGGCTTCAAAACGCGCCAGGTTTTCGGGTTTGACCGCCAAGACATAGCGCTCTTGTGACTCGTTACACCAAATGGCGAGCGGGCTCATTCCCGGCTCATCATTCGGAATATCACGCAAGTTAAAGCGTCCACCGCGGCCGCCATCATCGACCAGCTCTGGCATGGCATTGGACAGGCCACCCGCGCCCACATCATGGATAAAGGCAATCGGATTGTCCTCACCAAGCTGCCAGCAACGATCGATCACCTCTTGGCAGCGGCGCTCCATTTCTGGGTTCTCACGCTGTACCGAGGCAAAGTCTAAGTCTTCCGCCGACTGGCCGGATGCCATCGACGATGCTGCCCCGCCACCAAGGCCGATGTTCATCGCCGGGCCACCTAACACAATCAGTTTGGCGCCCACATCAATCTCGTCCTTTTGCACATGGCCGTCACGGATGTTCCCCATTCCGCCTGCGAGCATGATCGGCTTGTGATAGCCACGTACTTCCTCACCGGCATGCGAGGTCACCAATTGCTCATAGGTGCGGAAATAGCCCAGCAAGTTAGGCCGGCCAAATTCGTTGTTAAACGCCGCGCCGCCCAAAGGGCCTTCCAGCATAATATCGAGCGCAGAGGCAATGCGCTCAGGCTTGCCATAGTCTCGCTCCCACGGCTGAATAAAGCCCGGAATTTTGAGGTTAGAGACGGAAAAACCGACCAATCCTGCTTTGGGTTTACCGCCGACACCGGTTGCCCCCTCGTCACGAATCTCACCGCCAGAGCCGGTCGCCGCGCCTGGCCAGGGTGAAATTGCGGTGGGATGGTTGTGGGTTTCCACCTTCATCAAAATATGGGCAGGTTCATGATGATACTGATAGCTGTGGCTCTCTGGGCTAGGGAAAAAGCGCCCAACGTTTGAGCCCGTCATCACGGCCGCGTTGTCTTTATACGCCGACAGCACGTTATCTGGGGTTTGCTCGTAGGTGTTTTTGATCATCTTAAACAGCGATTTGGGCTGCTTTTCACCATCAATAGTCCAGTCGGCGTTAAAGATTTTATGTCGGCAATGCTCAGAGTTGGCTTGCGCAAACATCATCAGTTCGATGTCGTTAGGATTACGCCCCAGCTGGGTGAAGTTCTCGACCAGATAGTCAATTTCGTCTTCTGCCAGTGCCAACCCTAAGGCTTGGTTGGCCTCGACTAAGGCGACGCGGCCACCCGAGAGAATGTCTACGCTATGCATCGGCGCAGGTTCCGCTTGCTCGAACAGCACCGCGGCGGCCTCAAGCTCGCTGAACACCGTCTCCATCATCCGATCGTGCAACAATCCGATTAAGGTCGCGTGCTGCTCATTGGTCAAAGGCGCAGATAACTGAATATAGTACGCCGTCCCGCGCTCCAAGCGTTTCACCGCATCCAAGCCACAGTTATGGGCAATATCAGTCGCCTTGGAGGACCACGGCGACAAGGTGCCTGGACGTGGGGTCACAAGAAACAGCGTCCCTTCCGGGGCATGCGGTGGTAAGGTTGGTCCGTAAGTCAGTAGCTTTTCGAGCTTTTCGCGACTGGCGCTATCCAAAGGCCGATTCAAATTGGCAAAATGAATAAACTCAGCATACAGTGCCGTGACAGGTAACTGGTGTGCTTGGCAGCTCGCCAGTAATTTGTTGACACGAAACTCAGACAGTGCGGGGGAACCACGCAAAATATCCATGTGCGTACGTCTCTCGTTAGCGGTAAATGAAAGGGGTATACCCAAGTTATCGCACCCTGGCACCATAACTTGGGTATCACCACTGACCTTGCCGCAATGGCAGTTGTCACGGTTATATTTCACGGCAAGCGCGGATACCGTTCACGCATTACGCACAAAGCGAATTCACTGAGAACCCCGAGTGATGCGCCGCTCAACCCGCGTTTTAATGCTGGCATTTTGCCCAAGCGACCGCCATTATAGGGGAAAACCGTCAACGACAACACACCTGACGCAACCGTTTGCGCAAAAAATTTTCCCTCTATCGGTCTGACGTCTATTCACGTAGAATGGCGCGTCTATCGATCATCGCTAGCGGTTTGATGCTGGCATGCAACAGTGAGCGACAGCCTTTGACACAGCGTGACTTTTCTTTGCGATCATGGATGATTAGCCTAACGGTACTTGTGCTTAGCCTCGCCGTCACAGGCTGTGATTGGACCTTCGACGATCGTACCGTTCTAGAAAAAATCCGTGACCGCGGCGTTTTAAGAGTCGGGACACTCAATAACGAACTCTCATACTATATTGGTCCTGATGGCCCCACCGGGCTGGATTACGAGCTTGCATCACGTTTTGCTGATAAGCTCGGGGTAAAACTGGAAATGGTGCCGACCTACACCTTGTCCGGGCTCTTCCCTGCTCTCAAGCGCGGTGATGTGGATCTGATTGCCGCTGGCCTTACCATTACCGACCAACGTTTAGCCCAGTTTCGCCCTGGCCCCGCCTATTACTTTGTCAGCCAACAAGTGGTGTACAAAAAGGGACATTGGCGCCCACGCGATGTCGATGACTTTAACCGTGACGATGCCACCATGGCGGTAGTGGAAGATTCTAGCCACGACCTCACCCTGCAAGCGCTAAAACAAGACCACCCCGATCTCAGCTGGAAAGTGGTGCAAGACGCCGACGATGATGAGCTGCTTAAACAAGTCGCAGACGGTGAGATTGACTTTACCATTGCCGATTCCGTCGATATTGCCTTGATGCAACGCACCCACCCAGATATAGCCGTCGCCATGGCCCTCAGTGAAGACGAGCCTGTCGCCTGGTTTATGAAAAAACAAGGTGACAGCAGCGCCTATGCCTTGATGGTCAATTTTTTTGGTGAGATCAACCAAACTGGCGAATTGGCTATTTTAGAAGAGAAGTATTTTGGTCACGTTGATCAATTTGATTACGTCGATACCCGCGCCTTTTTGCGGGCACTAGAGAGCAAGTTACCCAAGTGGGAGCCGCTTTTCAAAAAGCACGCCAACGATTTTGATTGGCGCTTGCTGGCGGCCCTATCGTATCAAGAGTCACATTGGAACCCACGGGCGATCTCGCCCACCGGGGTGCGCGGTATGATGATGCTCACCCTGCCGACCGCTAAATCCGTAGGTGTGCGCAATCGTCTTGATCCGGAACAAAGTATTAAAGGCGGCTCGCTTTACTTGCAACGCGTACTTGACCGTGTACCTGCCAGTGTCAATCCACATGAGCGCATTTGGTTTGCCCTCGCCTCTTATAACATTGGGTTTGGCCATATGATGGACGCACGCCGACTCACTGACGCACAAGGGGCCGACCCTAACTCTTGGAGCGATGTAAAACAGCGCCTGCCTCTATTGGCCAAGCGTCAGTATTACACCCAAACACGCTATGGTTACGCACGTGGCTACGAGGCGCTTAGCTACGTCGAGAATATTCGCCGCTATTACCAAAGTATTCTAGGCTATGAGAAAGCGCATATAGAATCTCTCGATAGCCAACAAGTTGAACATCTCGGTGGCCTACAAACGATCGTCGCCCCTGATGAGCCGTCGGAAAATGCCCCCGAGCAAACAACCGAGCAAGCGCCAGATTCGGCGTCATCACAGTCAGAGGATAACTCGACACCGCAATCAGACACGCAACCGCAATGAGGGCAGCATGGTTCCAAGAAAACGGCTGGTGAAACAGAGCTTTCGCAAAAACAATATTTCATCCGCTAACCGGCGTAAGCGTATGCGCCAAAATATGCATAAAAAGGTGCTTTGGCGACAACGTGCCTTCGCGATTCGTGAATTTGCCGCCTTTGATGACGCGTTCTAGGACACCTTGCCTGAGCCAGGTAAACAGGATTGAGATTGACAGGCTGCTTTTTTAGCGGCCTTTTTTTCGGCGCGACGACGGCGGAAAAAGGCTTGCAGTTGCGCACGGCATTCGGTTTCTAACACCCCGCCCTCACTGTGCACATGGTGATTCACACCCTCATAGCTCAGCAAGTTCATTACCGAACCGGCAGCCCCCGTTTTGGGATCCGGCGCGCCAAAGTAGACTTTTCTGACACGGCCATGCACGATCGCCGCCGCACACATCGGGCACGGTTCGAGTGTCACATAAAGATCCGCGTCTAATAAACGATAATTCCCCAGCACTTGGCCGGCTTGGCGTAAGGCCATTACTTCGGCATGGGCGGTGGCATCATGCTGGGTAATGGTTCGGTTCCACCCCGTGCCCACCACCTCACCTTGATACACCACCACGGCGCCGACAGGCACTTCACCCTCTTGCTCCGCCTTGTCTGCTAGCTGGATCGCGTGGCGCATATAGGCGTCGTGCTCGCTATCCGACGCATGTGGATCTTTCATTCCAACCTCTGTGACTCACAACCTAATACGCCCTCAGTATACGATACAAATAAGCCGGCTCGAAGGCCGGCTTATTTCGCTCAACGTGTTGCCACGTGTTACTGCACCAAGTACTGGTAACTGGCTTGAATGCCCAAAGGCAATCCGAACGCCCAGTACGCCAACAAGAACAAAGTCCAACCTACCAGCATGGTAAGCGAGTACGGAATCATCATTGACGCCACGGTACCAATACCCGTGGTTTTCACGTAGCGCTGGCAATACACCACCACCAGTGGGAAGAACACCATTAATGGCGAAATAATGTTCGACACGGAATCACCCACACGATAGGCCGCTTGTGATAATTCAGGGGAAATACCGACAACCATCAGCATTGGCACCAAAATCGGCCCGATCAGCCCCCATTTCGCCGACGCGGAACCAATCAATAAGTTCACCATTGCCGTCAGCAAAATCATTCCCACAATCGTCATCTCACCTGGCAGGTTCATTGACTGCAATAGCTCCGCGCCGTTGAGCGCCAACAAAGTACCAATGTTTGATTGCGTAAATGCGGCTAAGAATTGCGCGCAGAAAAACGCCATCACCATATAAGCGCCCATGGTCGCCATGGTGTCAGACATGGATTTGATCACGTCCTGGCTGGTTTTAAAGGTACCCGCGGTTTTGCCATAAACAATGCCTGGAATAATAAACAGCACAAAAATGAGCGGCACGATTGATTGCATAATCGGTGCATCAAACGCAGTCAGCTCACCCGCCGGTGAGCGAAGCGGGGACGTTTCCGGCCACGAGGCCGCCACCAGCGCAGCGATCCCTAGTAGCATCGCCAGCCCAGCACGGTTAAAGGCTTTACCTTCAATCGCCGTAAAAGAGCCCAGATCCGGTGCCTCTTCGGCATCCTCATCAATTGGTGTGCGATTTAAGCGTGGCTCGACAATTTTCTCAGTCACAAACCAGCCCAGCGCCACGATTAAAACCGACGACAAGCCCGTAAAGTAGATGTTAGCGAGGGGATTAACTTGGTAGCTGTCATCCAACACGTGTGCGGCCGACTCGGTAAAGCCTGCCAGCAAAGGATCAATGCCAGACGGAATAAAGTTCGCGGAGAAGCCGCCGGATACCCCAGCAAAGGCGGCAGCGATACCGGCCAGAGGATGACGACCCGCCGCGTGGAAGATAATCCCGCCGAGTGGGATCACCAGCACGTAGCCAGCATCTGCGGCGGTGTGGGAGACAATCGCCACCAAAATCAGCATGGGTGTAAGCGCTTGCTTCGGCGTTACACTCAGCATTTTCTTGAGCCCGGTGGTAATAAAGCCTGACTGATCAGCCACACCTACACCAAGCATCGCCACCAAAACAATTCCCAGCGGCGCAAATCCAGTAAAGGTGTCAACCATATTGGCTAAAAAGTGGGCTAGCGCATCGCCGGTGAGCAGGTTTTTGACTTGGACAGCGTCACCGGTCAAAGGGTGGACTGAATCAAAAGAGATCTGAGAGAGAATAGCTGACAATACCCAGACGGTGATCAGCCCCCAAAAAAACAATAACGCGGGATCCGGAATGCGGTTCCCCGCCCGCTCTATCATGTTCAAAAACCGATCCATGCCGCGCGGCTGGCCAGCATCGGCTGAGTCGCTTATGTGTTGGCTCACTGTTTACTCCATTTTTCGATGTTGTGTCTTTGCTTACCTGCTGGAGCAGGTTTTAGTGACATTAAAATGACAAACTTTCGCCAGTAAAGCAAAAATAAGCATAGTTAGCCATAAGAAAGCCAGTTAACCAAATGTTAAATTGTTTTGTAATTAGAAAAGCAGCACAAAAAACGGATGCTTATAGGGCGCACTGAAACATTTAGAAACAAAAAGACCGCTGGCGTGGGATAGGCATATTGATCCTTAGCACTCTGCAGCAGCGACTTTATAATGGAGGGACATCAATGGTAGGAGAGCACCATGAAATCCATTTCGCGTATTACTAAAGCCCCAGCAGCACACTGGGTAGGCAATGGTTTCCCAGCCCGTTCGCTATTTTCCTATCACCATCAAGCGGCGGAGATGAGTCCCTTTTTACTGCTGGACTATGCCGGTCCAATGCACTTTCCTGCCGATGGCGTGAAGCGAGGCGTGGGTGAGCATCCCCATCGCGGCTTTGAAACCGTGACCATTGTGTATCAAGGCGAAGTAGAGCATCGTGACTCCACTGGTAAAGGCGGCGTGATTGGTCCCGGGGATGTGCAGTGGATGACTGCAGGCAGCGGCATTATGCATGAGGAGTTTCATTCCAGTGCGTTCAGCCACACTGGCGGCGAGCTGCAAATGGTACAGCTGTGGGTTAACCTCCCCAAAAAAGACAAAATGACCGATCCAAGTTATCAAGGCATTCAAAAAGCCGATATCCCCGAGGTTACCCTAGCCGATAAGGCGGGCACATTACGGGTCATTGCCGGTGAGTTTGACGGTCATCAGGGGCCGGCCAAAACCTTCAGCCCTATGCAGGTTTGGGATATACGGCTAAACGCTGACGGGAAAACGCAGCTTACGCTTCCCCAAGACTGGACCACCGCGGTGGTAGTACTGGAGGGCAATGTCAGTATCAACGGCTCCGACCCAATTGGCGACGCCGATATGGCACTGCTTAGCCGTCAAGGCCGCGAGGTCGCATTGCACGCCTCACAAGATAGCGTAATTTTGCTACTCAGTGGCGAGCCCATCACCGATCCCATCGTCGGTCATGGCCCTTTTGTGATGAATACCAAGCAAGAGATTTTGCAAGCGTTCAACGATCTGCAAGCAGGTAAATTCGGACAGTTATAAGGACTGAGCCAAGACGCTGTCATCCGCGAATACCAATAGAAAAGTCCGCCATTACGCGGACTTTGTTTTTTGAAACTGTTCTTACAACTCTAGCCCTGCCCAAAAGTCATTTTGCAGCTGCTCTACCCTCTCATAACTACAAAGGTTCTGACTTCTGAACTGAGCCCTGACCAATCCATCCGTATCCGCCGCCAATACGGTAATCCGGGTGATGGTCTCAGGGTTGGTAGCAGGCTCAGATAAGATCATTTTCAAATCGTATCCTAGCAAGAAGGCCCCTTGTCTCTCGGTATCATATTCTAAGTGCTCTGCCGGGATATAAGGCTCCCACAAACGATCCGCCTGAATATGCTGATACTCAAGAAGAATGGTTAGAAAGTCAGATGCGTCTTTGCTACTCTCGCTTCGCCGCTCCTGCCAGGCAATCAGTTTTAGCAAAGTCAGCCCAGCCAAAGACGCAACTTTGATGGTATCGCCTTGCCCTAACTCTACTAATAAGGCGGCATCGTAAGCTTCATGAAACCCAGCTACCGTCATGGTGACAGCATGTTCCGGTGGCCATTGTATTTCACCTACGTCATCGGCGATGTCACCAAAGGGAATAATATCAATTGGCAAACCACTGTCAGGATCTTTAAGCCGATGCGCTTTATTGGTCGCGCTTAATCCGGCATCCAGCAAAGCCTGCTTTACACTGGCGAACGCGTCCCAATCCGGTATCAAAATGCCGGTATCAATATCCCGAGTCTGACGGCCGGGATCACGGCCAAACACATGATACAAAACGAGATCTCTTGCCGTAGCCCCAGCAACGAAAAATGGCACTCCAGTTTGTTGAGTTGTGCGGGTGATCAGTGTCAGTACAGGCTCAAACTCGGGGTTCAGGGAGTGTTTTAAGCTGTAGATATTGCTCATTGATGCGTTCGGCAACCTCCTTGTTTCGGCTATCTCTGCTTGCAAGCAGCTCAGCAACAGCCAGCAATGCCTTGGCATTGATATTGATATCCAGCGCCTGTCCCCAGAATGCAGGCACTACCCAAAGTCTGCCGGAAGCGTCTGGCTTTGCCTTGAGCAGCGCAAGCTTTTTTTGCAATGGTTCAAAGGTAAATAGCTGTAACTCATAAGGCTGTAAATAGCGTGTCAGTTCATCGGCAGCGGCTTCTCCCCCCCAGCAATCCTTGGATGTTAAAGGGATGTCTCGCCAATCATCCGGCGCAACTAATTTTAGCCCTCCGAGCTTTGGCCTAAGTACGGTACGATAGTGTTCAATCCAGATCTGATAAAGGGCCTCTTTATCTAGAATGCGACGGGTACTCCCCATACTGACAAGCTTTTCAGCCTCTAGGTATTTAAACCCCTTACTCACCATACCTAATGAGATATTCGCCATCTCGGCTATGGTTCGAAACGGCAGATGCAACACATCTTCTTGAGCCAACAAAGCAAACAGAAGCTTCATAAAACCTAAGCCTGGTTTTGCCGGCTGTGGAATTGCAAAGTGGTTTTCAGTGAGATTTTTGCCCTCAATCCATAGATTTAACCCGTTAAAACTCACGCGAGCATTACCGGCCTCATCAATAAAATTGATCGCGTTCTTGGTGCAAAAATCGGCGAGATGAGTCGTCAGTCTGTTACACACCAACAGATTGTCTGAGCGAGCAGCGCCTAGCAATGCTGATAGGCTCTCTTTACGATGGATCCGCTTTATTTCAGTGCCAAACAAATATCGTTGGCCGTGCACTGTCAGAGTCACCTCAGCATCGGTGTAAGGCCCACCATCCGGCTCTGGAGCGAAAGTATACTCCCCTTGAATATGCGAAGGCAGATTATCCAAAGCTCGCATTAGTAGTGTCGAGTTCTCGTTCACACACAAATACCGTTCATGAATCATGAACAAATAATAGCCGTGAACATAAAATTCTGCAAGATAAGCGGAGAGCTTGAGTGAAGCAGGCACCGGTTAACATAGACTGTGTAACATATCGCCATAGATAAAAACCACGATGATACATATTCAGCCCCCAGTGAATGCTGCGTAAAGACGTTATCGCTGAGTTAGATACGAGTAACAGCGTTACTTGAGTAATAAACGTTATGGTATTGTGCGACAAAAAATGCCAGTCAGTAATACTGACTGGCATTTCATTTATTGACTAAAGGATTATTAGTTGTTTACGGCTAGTCCTACTCCCACTCGAATATCAATGAGAATAAAATAAACCTATATAACAGCTAGTTAGAAACATTGATTTTATCAATACCATCATCTATGCCATGCGCAGAATTTTTTTGATTTTTTGCTGATTGTCGACGTATTTCATAATATTCCAAACTTATACAATCGTAGCTTGTTCCGTATCTTCTTTACGACTAGCAACCACCAAAGCAAGACTTAGCAGCGTAATTAATGAAGCAGATAAATAAAGCGTACTAATATTCCAATGGTCTAAAATTCCTGCTCCTAATATGGCTCCCGTACCAACAGCACCATTGAAAATAGCAGCATAAATAGCTGAAGCTGGTAATGCATCGTCTTTGGCTAATCGGATGATCCATGTTTGAAGACCAACGAATAGTATCGCAACACCTATGCCCCATCCGGATACGAGCAGCAATGTCATGATTTTGCTGTTAACAGTCGGAAGGCTAATTAACATCAAACACAACGAAATAAGTAGAAGCCCTGTGCTAAGGACTCTCTTTAAGTGGTTGTCTATATACATTCCGCACATGAAGTTGCCGACTATGCCAGCAATACCAAAAGTCAACAGACAGATAGAGATCCAACTGTTTGGCAGGGCGATCACTGAAGAAAGTAGCACCTCAACATAAGTGAATGCAGCAAAGTGTGAAATGATACCACAAGCCGCAATGAGGTATACGATTCTCAACTTCGGATTTCGAAACACAGAGAAGAGTTGCCCCCTTCCCAAACGCGGTGTACCTGATACATGCGGAAGGCTTAGAGCCAGAGTTAATGCCGTAACAACAGATAATATTCCTAAAAGTGAAAATGATAATCGCCAGCCAGCATCAGCGCTTATCCAATTAATAAGTGGGACACCTAAAACACTCGCGGTTGAAACACCCCCGAAAATAATGGCGGTGGCTTTCCCCACGCTACTTTCTGAGACCAGCTGTGCGCCCAAAGTGCCAATCATTGCCCAGAAAGCACCATGAGCAAGAGCACCGACAAGCCTGGCAGCTAACAATACGCTAAAACTATGACTGACAGCTGCCACGCCATTGGACAGCCCCAACAATAGCATCAGTCCGACTAACAATGGTCGACGGGTTAAATGACTAATCATCATGACTGAAATTAAAGCGGCAGCGGCACCAAGCCATGCATACAAAGTAACAACTAACCCTGTAGAGCTAGCACTCTGCTGCATATCTTGTGCAATCGAAGACAACATACCTATTGGTGCTAACTCAGTAGCAACAACCGTAAATGACGCAATACCAAGCATAAAAACAGCAACCCAGCTGCGCCAATTTTTGTGGTTTAACGGGCTCAAGCGTTCACTCCTTTCATACCTTCAGTTGTATAACGCTCCCCTGAGGGCTGAAATTCTCGCACTGCTGATTCAATACGAGCCAAATCCGCGGCCGTTAATGCGACATCAGAAGCCCCAAAATTATCAACCAAATGCTTCAGTTTCTTAGTACCTGGAATAGGTACGATGTCAGACCCCTGCGCTAATAACCATGCCAATGCAATTTGTGCCGACGAGCATGACTTACGACTGGCCATGCTAGCAACCACCTCTGTTAGCGGACGATTCGCTCTTAGATTATCAGGAGTGAACCTCGGTAATGATTGTCTTGCATCTTCAGGTGTGAAATCACTATTAGGCGTAATATTCCCTGTCAAAAAACCACGCCCTAGTGGGGAATAAGGCACAAAACCAATACCCAACTCTCTACATGTTGGCAAAACATCTTGCTCCACATCACGGGTCCAAAGTGAATATTCGGTCTGTAAGGCAGTAATTGGGTGAACAGCATGGGCTCGTCTCAGTGTGCTTGCGCTGACCTCAGACAGACCAATATTTGCAATTTTCCCCTCTTTGACCAATTTAGACAGCGTAAAAATGGTTGTTTCTATGGGCACATTAGGATCTAATCGATGGATATAGTATAAGTCGATGCATTCAACGCCTAAGCGGCTTAGCGACCCCTCGCAAGCACGGCGTATATAATCTGGACTATTATCAATGACTCGTTGGTACTCCCCAGGACGACGTACAATTCCATACTTAGTCGCAACTTTAATGTCAGCGCGGCTTTCTTTCAAAAACTCCCCAAGTAGCTGCTCGTTATGATAATGGCCATAAGTATCTGCGGTATCTAAAAAAGTGCAGCCAAGATCAATGGCTTTATGGAGTACCGACTTGGATTCGGCGTCATTTATAGGCCCATAGAATTCACTCATGCCCATACAGCCTAACCCTATCTCGGAGACTTCAAGACTTTGACCTAATACACGTTTCTTCATGATTGATATCCCTTGGTTTACGTTGAGATATTCAGTATGATTTCCGAAAGTGAGGATTTATATGCATAAAAAACGCAATCAGGTTTCCGAAAATGGAAAATAGAATACCTCCCTCTTCTTTGAATTGGGATGATGCCAGGATATTTCTCGCCATCGCTAGAGAAGGCACATTAAGCCGCGCAGCAAAACGATTGAATTTGGGGATTGCCACCACTTCTCGACGTTTAGAACGTTTGGAGTTGGCTCTACAGGTTCGGTTATTTATGCGTGATCAACAGGGCTATACATTAACCGATGAAGGCAGAGATTTGATTTCACCGGCAGAAGCCCTAGAGCAAGCTGGCTTTGCTTTTGGAGATGCTACGCATCGTAATAGTGATGAAGTTATGGGTCATGTACGCCTAGCCACAGCACAAGGATTGGCCGATCATCTGATTATTCCAGCCATGCCAAAACTTATTGCTGCCCATCCCAATTTAACCGTTGAGATAGTCACGGGCGTATCCACAGTTAACCTGCACCGACGCGATGCTGATATTGCCTTGCGCATGGTAAGACCGGAACGGGGTAATGTGAGTATCCGTCGACTAGGTACACTTGGTTTTGGGCTTTACGCATCACCAAACTACGTAAACAATAGAAAGAGCTCAGACACCACTAGCCTATCTTTCGAACATGATGATTTCATCGGTTGGTCTGAAATGCAGCAAAATTTGCCAGCGGCACAATGGCTAACAAAAATGTTAAGAGGAAAGCCTTGCCGCTTAACTACAACCAGTCTATCGGCACAAATGAGCGCTGTAGAAGCAGGGGTTGGGATGGCTATACTCCCTCATTTTACCTCCAAGAAAAAAAACTTGGTTTGTATGCAAGGAGATGTGGGGTGTGATCAGCCTATTTGGTTGGCTATTCACTCAGATTTAGCACACTCACGCAGAGTTAGAGCTGTTGTCGATTTTCTGGATACGCTGATTTCTGAAAACCAGCAGTCATTATCTCCATAAAAAAATGCCAGTCAGAAAACTGACTGGCATTGTTCGTAGTTTGCAAAGCTTAATTCGCTATATCGCGAGTCCTACTCCCACTCAATCGTCGCAGGCGGTTTGCCGGAGACGTCGTAAACCACGCGGGAGATGCCGTCGACTTCGTTGATGATGCGGTTTGATACCTTGCCAAGGAAATCGTATGGCAGGTGTGCCCAGTGCGCAGTCATAAAGTCGATGGTTTCGACGGCACGCAAGGCAATGATCCAGTCGTATTTACGGCCATCGCCCATCACACCCACCGAGCGAACTGGCAGGAATACGGCGAAGGCTTGCGAGACTTTCTCGTAAAGATCGGCGTTGCGCAGCTCTTCGATAAAGATCGCATCGGCACGACGAAGCAGATCGCAATATTCTTTTTGAATCTCGCCTAGCACGCGCACGCCGAGGCCTGGCCCTGGAAAGGGGTGGCGATAAAGCATGTGGTACGGTAAACCTAGCTCAAGGCCAATTTTACGCACTTCATCTTTGAACAACTCTTTGAGTGGCTCAACCAGACCCATTTCCATTTCTTCCGGTAAACCACCGACGTTGTGGTGTGATTTGATCACATGGGCTTTACCGGTTTTCGAGGCTGCTGACTCAATCACATCCGGGTAGATGGTGCCTTGTGCCAGCCACTTGGCATTTTTCATTTTGCTCGCTTGCTCATCGAATACTTCGACAAACACGCGGCCAATGATTTTCCGCTTAGCTTCCGGATCCGCTTCGCCTTTAAGGGCATCGAGGAACCGGTCTTCAGCGTTAACATGAATAATATTCAAACCAAAGTGGTCACCGAACATTTCCAGTACTTGCTCACCTTCGTTAAGGCGTAGCAGACCATTATCGACGAAGACACAGGTGAGCTTATCGCCAATTGCACGGTGAACCAGCATGGCGACCACGGAAGAATCGACGCCGCCAGACAAGCCAAGGATCACTTCATCATCCCCTACTTGCTCGCGAATACGCTCAATCGCATCGTCAATAATGGTGGCTGGCGTCCACAAGCGCTCGCATTGGCAGATTTGCATCACAAACTGCTCCAACATGCGTTGGCCTTGGCGAGTATGGGTCACTTCTGGGTGGAATTGCACACCATAAAAACGCTTGTCTTCATTGGCCATGGCCGCGAAGGGGCAAGTGTCCGTCTCGGCCACTTTGACAAAATCTTCTGGAATGGCGACCACTTTATCACCATGGCTCATCCATACATCGAGGAGCGCGTGACCGTCATCGGCGATGGCATCTTCAATGCCATCAAACAACGCGCTTTGTCCAACGCGTTTTACTTGCGCGTAGCCAAATTCACGGTGATCAGAGCCGGCCACCTTACCACCAAGCTGCTCAGCCATGGTCTGCATGCCATAACAAACCCCCAACACTGGCACGCCAGCGTTAAAGACATATTGCGGCGCTCGTGGAGAGTTCTCCTCTGCCACGCTCTCTGGGCCACCGGATAGGATGATGCCGTTGGGCGCAAAATCACGAATGTCTTGCTCATCGACATCCCAGCTCCAAAGCTCACAATACACACCGATTTCACGGACACGGCGCGCAATCAGTTGGGTGTACTGGGAGCCAAAATCAAGGATCAAAATACGTTGAGCATGAATGTTCTGGGTCATTATCTGGCTTTCTCAATTAAGTGGAACAAAGGGGAGCCGCGCTCCCCTCTCAAATGCATCGCGGTGGTGATGTCTTTAGCCGAGACGGTAGTTCGGCGCTTCTTTAGTAATGGTGACATCATGCGCGTGTGACTCTTTCATGCCCGCGCCAGTGACGCGAACAAACTGCGCTTGGGTACGCATCTCTTCAATGGTGGCAGAGCCGGTGAGACCCATGCTGGAGCGCAGGCCACCCATTTGCTGATGAATGATCTCTTTCATCATGCCTTTGTAATCGACACGCCCTTCAATCCCTTCAGGTACCAGCTTGTCTGCGGCGTTGTCGCTTTGGAAGTAACGGTCAGACGAGCCTTTTGACATCGCGCCCACCGAGCCCATACCGCGATATGATTTATATGCACGGCCTTGGTAAAGTTCGACTTCCCCTGGAGACTCTTCGGTACCAGCGAGCATTGAGCCCACCATCACGCACGACGCGCCCGCTGCAATCGCTTTACACAAATCCCCTGAGAAGCGGATACCGCCATCGGCAATCACGGGAATGCCGTATTCTTGCGCTACAGCGGCTGCATCACTGATCGCCGTGATCTGCGGGACACCCACACCGGTAACGATACGCGTGGTACAAATCGAGCCTGGGCCAATGCCAACCTTAACGGCATCCACACCGGCTTCAATCAAGGCGCGCGCCCCTTCAGCGGTGGCGACGTTGCCGCCCACAATCTGCAGGTTCGGGTACGCGGCACGTGCTTCACGGATACGTTGCAACACCCCTTCAGAGTGGCCGTGTGATGAGTCAATCAGCAGCACATCCACGCCGGCTTCAACCAAGGCGGCAATACGTTCTTCATTGCCCGCACCGGCCCCGACCGCACCGCCAACACGTAAGCGACCTTGTTCGTCTTTACAGGCATTAGGCTTGCTTTCCGCTTTTTGGAAGTCTTTAGCGGTGATCATACCGGTGAGATGATGGCTTGAGTTGACCACCAAAACCTTCTCGACGCGGTGTTGTTGCATGAGCTGCTGTACCTGCTCACGCTCCGCGCCTTCTTGCACAGTGGCAAGGCGAGATTTTGGTGTCATCACGTCTTCGACGCGCTTGCTTAAGTCAGAGACAAAACGCACGTCACGGCCAGTGATGATGCCCACCAGCTCTTTTTGTGCATTGACAACAGGGTAACCGGCAAAGCCGTTACGCTCAGTCAGCGCCTTCACATCAGCAATGGTCATTTCAGGGGTCACAGTCACTGGATTGGTGACCATGCCTGCTTCATAGATTTTGACCAAGCGTACTTGTTCAGCCTGTTGCTCGATGGTCATGTTTTTATGGATAAAGCCAAGACCACCTTCTTGCGCCAAGGCAATTGCCAAACGGGCTTCGGTCACCGTGTCCATCGCGGCGGATAGCACAGGTATGTTTAAGCTGATCGAGCGTGTCAGTTTTGTACGCAGATCGGCATGGTTAGGAAGAACATTTGAGTGGGCAGGGACGAGGAGTACATCGTCAAAGGTTAGCGCTTCTTTCGCGATTCTCAGCATTGCAATATCTCACACCAAAATTTGTGAAGGGGAACAAAATATTGCCGCAGCATTATACGTGCAGCGCAAACGTTTGGCTATCGATTTTTACTAAGAATGTCCGTTTGTTGGGCAACTCAGATTTAGTCGGTTGATTTATCAACAGATATCCGCGGGACTTTTTCGCAACCGATTGCTCTAGGTCTATTTGGCATACCGGAATGCGACAGGTAGTATGCTGACAAGCTTATTGAAAGGGACCGAGATCGTGACCGCTAACAACCGAAATATTCTTTCCGTCTCTCGCTTAAATGCCGAAGTGCGTCTTTGCTTGGAGAAAAACATCGGTATCGTCTGGCTCACGGGGGAAATCTCTAATTTTACCGCCGCGACATCGGGTCACTGGTATTTGTCGTTGAAAGATAACCAAAGCCAAGTCAAATGTGCGATGTTCCGTGGTAATAATCGCCGCGTGATGTTCAAACCTAAAAACGGCGATCAGGTATTGGTACGTGCACGCGTGTCTATGTACGAGCCTCGCGGCGACTATCAACTGATTTTAGAAAGCATGCAGCCCGAAGGCGATGGACGACTGCAACAGGCGTTTGAGCAACGCAAACAAGCGTTAGCCGCTGAAGGCTTATTCGCACAAAGCGCCAAACAGGCCTTGCCCGACCAACCCAAACGCGTTGGTATAATCACCTCCAAAACGGGCGCTGCCTTGCACGATATTCTAAATGTGTTGAAACGGCGCGATCCGAGCCTGCCCGTGGTTATCTACCCCACGCTGGTACAAGGACAAGAGGCAGCGGTTTCTATTGCCCAAGCCATAGGACGCGCGAATACGCGCAACGAGTGTGATGTGCTGATTGTTGGCCGTGGCGGCGGCTCACTCGAGGATTTATGGTGCTTTAATGAAGAGATTGTCGCCCGTACCATCGCCGCCAGTCAGATCCCCATCGTCAGCGCCGTGGGCCATGAAGTGGATGTCACCATTGCCGACTTTGTTGCCGACGTGCGCGCGCCAACGCCATCAGCCGCCGCGGAATTAGTGAGCCGTGACCTCAGCTATCGTTTACAACAATATCAGCAGCGCGAGCAAGCGCTCAAAAACGCGATCGGCACCCTTCTTCATCGCCAACAACGGGCACTGACGCAGCACGAACACCGTTTGTCGCATCAGCACCCTCGTCGGCGTTTGCAACAGCAAAGTCAGCATATTGATGAGCTGCAACGACGTATGCACCAGGCACTCACTAAGCAGTTTTCACGGTATAGCAATCAGCTTACTGCGCTGGATAGTCGCTTGCAGCGCATGACGCCTGACCGCCGTATTCAGCAGCATCAGGCTCAATTGGCGCAATACCATCAACGCCTTTCCCACGCGATGGACTCACACCTGTCACATGCGCAACAGCGACTTGGCACCTTGGTTGCCACCTTAGATGCGGTCAGCCCACTTGCCACCCTTTCTCGCGGCTACTCAATTAGTCGTGATAGTGATGGACACATCGTCACTAACATCAACCAGCTAAAAGAAGGTGATACCTTACACACCCAACTCAGTAACGGTGATGTCACTAGCGTGGTGCAACAACGACACCCGCATCAATCTTCTGATTAAACTCTGCACAACACACATCTGACCGATCAGTAAGCGATCGCGCGATCTGGGGGTTTATTCCCCCTGATCAGCTTCCTACCCTGAAAAGAATATTTATCAATACACTTCCCGAAAGCATAAGTTACATGTTCTGCATTTGGATTTATAAAAGGATAAAAATCTAAATTATGTTTTTATAAAGCCTAGATCCAGAATAATACAAAAGTGTGATATAGAAAGGGGGGTCGATTTTACCACCGCTCAAAACCTGAGCGGCAGCGCAATGGACTAGGATCTAAGACAACAGATAATCGCGCCCATTAACGTGACCTAGATCACTTTTATTCGGTTACGGATCCTAACAGAGATCGGACTCGCCATGTCACGATCAAAAAAGCCCAGCATCGCTGCTGGGCTTTCTATCACTTCTTATTGCGGTTTTTCACCATATCCATTACGCGTTTACGCTGACGGGATTGAGATAATGTCAGCTTTTCTTTTTTCCCCTCATAGGGGTTTTCGCTGTTTTGGAATTGGATCTTTATTGGCGTGCCCATAATATCCAGGGTTCGCCGATAGTAATTCATCAAATACCGCTTATAAGAATCTGGTAGCTCTTTGACCAAGTTACCATGAACCACCACAATCGGTGGGTTGTAGCCGCCTGCGTGCGCATATTTGAGCTTCACCCGACGTCCACGGATCATCGGTGGTTGATGGTCATCTTGCGCCATTTTCAAAATGCGGGTGAGCATCGCGGTTCCAACACGTTTTGTCGCTGACTGATACGCCTCTTGAATCGACTCAAACAAGTGACCGACCCCAGTGCCGTGCAACGCAGAAATGAAATGCACACGGGCAAAGTCGACAAACCCTAAGCGGCGATCAAGCTCTGACTTCACACGCTCTTTCACTTCACTGTCCAAACCATCCCACTTGTTGACCGCCAAAACAATCGAGCGCCCAGCATTCAGTGCAAAACCAAGCAAGCTTAAGTCTTGGTCCGAGATATTCTCGCGTGCGTCGATGACCAATAACACCACGTTGGCATCTTCAATCGCCTTGAGGGTTTGGATCACCGAGAATTTTTCTACCTTGTCGGTCACCCGTTTACGACGTCGCACCCCGGCAGTATCAATCATCACGTATTCGCGACCATCACGCTCCATGGGAATGTAAATCGAGTCACGGGTAGTGCCAGGCATGTCATAAACCACCACGCGCTCTTCACCGAGCATGCGGTTAGTCAGGGTTGATTTACCCACATTGGGGCGGCCAATAATCCCAATTTTAATCGGTAGCGATTGTAAGTATTCATACTCGCTTTCCGCCTGCTCTTCGGTTTTTACCGCGTCATCATCACTGTCGAGCGTATCGGCTTCCTCGGTCAAATCGATCACGCCTGCTTGCGCATCGTCCTCGTCAGCTGACACTTGCTCCACCAAAGGCGTCAACGCACGATTAATCAGGCCGCTAACACCTCGGCCATGCGCGGCAGCGATCTGGAACATGTTATCCATGCCTAACTGCCAAAAATCAGCCGTCGCCGTGTCTGGATCAATACCATCCACTTTGTTCACCACCAAGAAGGTAGTTTTTTCACGGGTACGAATATGTTGAGCAATATCCTGATCCGCGGGGGTCAGACCGGCTCGACCATCGACCATAAACAGTACGACATCGGCTTCTTCAATCGCCGCCAGCGACTGCTCTGCCATCTTGGTTTCTACACCTTCTTCGGTGCCGTCAATGCCGCCGGTGTCAATCACGATAAATTCGTGATCATCTAGCAATGCCTTGCCGTATTTTCGATCCCTGGTCAGTCCCGGAAAATCCGCTACTAATGCATCGCGTGTGCGGGTAAGACGGTTAAAGAGCGTCGATTTTCCCACATTCGGGCGCCCCACTAGGGCTATAACAGGAATCATGTAGACCTCTTCTTTTCATTCGCTTTATTAATAAACAAGGCTCCCGACTGTCTTGGCAGCCAGGAGCCTAAATATAGAACTGGATGGCTTCGCTTACTCGATACTCAGCTTTCTCAGTTGACCATCACGGGTGATCACAATATAGCCATCATCGGTTTGCACCGGTGCAACTGCAATCCCCTTCCCTTCTAGAGATTGTTGCGCGACAAAGTCACCCGTTTGCGGGTCAAGCCAGTGCAAGTAGCCTTGGCTGTCGCCGACCACCAGATAGCCGCCGCTTGCCGCGGGTGCCGTTAAGATACGGTACGCTAACTGTGTATTGCGCCACTTTTCTAGGCCGTTACGCGCATCTAACGCAACGACATTATCTTTATCATCAATAAGATAAATACTATTGCCTGCGACTAGGAAGTCTTTAGCAGAGGAGAAATCCCGCTTCCACGCCGCTTTCCCGGAGCGCAAATCAATAGAGACTAATTGGCCATTATAGCCTACTGCATACAAACGGTCGCCATCGATTACCGGGGTCGCATCCACATCCACTAAGCGGTCAATCTCGGTCGCCCCTTTTGGGGTCGAGATAGGGATCTGCCAAATTGAGCGGCCGGTTTCGATCATGGCCGCGCCTAGGCGTCCATTGGCCATCCCCCAGAATACCCCGCCGGAAATAGTCACTGGCGCACTTTCACCGCGTAGGCTCAAGTTCGGCACATCATTAGCGTTATTCCACTGTGGCTCGCCCGATTCTGCATCCAGTGCCACTAACTCACCACGGCTGGTATTAACGATCACCAATCCAGCTTCCACCAAAGGCTTGGCCAGTACTTCACCATTCACGTTCTGTTGCCAAACCCGCTCACCAGTTTCGGCATCCAGTGCGTAAACTTGACCGGTTTCGCCACCCACATACACTTTGCCGTATGAGGCGCTCAAGCCGCCAGAAAGCAACGCCGGTGTCTCGGTTTGTACCGACTGTTGCCAGACAGCGTCACCGCTTTCTAAATCAAAGGCGGCGACTAAACCTTGGCGGTCCGCCGCAAACACTTTGTCATACGCCACGGTAGGCTGGAGCGCGGAATAGTATTGGCCGACCCCGTCACCCACTTGTGCCTGCCAATGCTGGGTTGATGAAATCTCATTAGTCACTGAAGGCAGTGGCGCCATTTGCACCACATCTTCTTCACCGGCACAGCCTGCCAGTATCGCCATGGTCGTGGCCATTGCAGCCATACGCCATAATCGTTTTTTCATACCACGACCTTATTGACTCAGATTATCAAGCTTCATGTTAACGGTTGGGCTTTCCGCCGCCGCCAATGACGCTGCATACGCGTCTCGCGCTGCCTGCTTGTCGCCCTGACGAAGCAAGACGTCACCACGGATCTCTGCCACTTTCGCCGTCCAACTTTCGGCGGTCACTTTGTCGAGTTCGTTCAATGCGGCTGAATAATTTTCCAACTCTGCCTCAACGCGCGCCAGTCGTGTGGTGACGAGTCCATACAGGGCGTCATCTTTCACGGCTTGCTGCGCTTTTTTGAGTTGCGCCTGGGCACTGTCCAGCTCTCCTTGCATAACATGCTTTTGCGCCAGCTGTAATGCCGCCAAGGCACGATAACCTTCATGGCCTTCTAGCTCGCTCAGTGACACGGTATCACCGCTTTCAATGCCACTTAGCACCTGTTCATATTGCTGCGAGGCTTGCGCTTGGTTCGCCAGTTGCTGTGACTGGAAATAACGCCAACCATATAACGCACCCAAACCGACAACGGCACCGATTACAACGGCCTTACCATTGTCTCGCCACCACTTTTTAATGGCTTCAACCTGCTGCTCTTCTGTGGTGTAGACGTCCACGTTCTGTCCTCTTAAATCAATGCTTTTAGTGACGCGGCGATCTCATCCTGATTCAGTGTTTGTTGCTCGCCGCCTTTCAAATCTTTTAACGCCACTGTGCCGTTGGCGACTTCATCTTCGCCCAACACCAGCGCCACAGAAGCGCCGACTTTGTCCGCGCGCTTAAACTGTTTTTTAAAGCTACCACCGCCGAAGTGCGACATCACGCGTAGCCCTGGCACCTGCTCGCGTAGGCGCTCCGCCAGTTTCATCCCCACAGCCATGGCACCTTCGCCGGCTGTGACCATATACACATCCACGGCCGGGCGGACATCATCTTGGTTAAGGTTTTCCAGCATTAGAACCAGACGCTCTAAGCCCATTGCAAACCCAACAGCAGGGGTTGCCTTGCCGCCGAGTTGCTCAACCAAGCCGTCATAACGGCCACCACCGCACACTGTGCCTTGCGCACCCAAGCTATCAGTGATCCACTCAAACACGGTCCGGTTGTAGTAGTCGAGACCACGTACCAAACGATGGTTTACTTGGTATTCGATACCTGCCGCGTCCAAGAGTTCACACAAGCGCGCAAAATGCTGTTTTGATTCGTCATCCAGGTAGTCACCGAGCTGAGGCGCATCCACTAGAATGGCTTGGATGTCTGCGTTTTTGGTGTCCAGCACGCGCAATGGGTTGGTCTGCATGCGGCGCTTGCTGTCTTCATCCAACACAGATTCGTGTTGCATCAAAAAGTCCACCAGCGCTTGACGATAATTCGCACGTGCTTGTGGAGAACCAATCGAGTTGAGCTCTAATCGCACATGCTCTGCAATCCCTAGCTCCCGCCACATACGTGCGGTCATCATGATAAGTTCCGCGTCCACGTCTGGGCCATTTAGGCCAAACACTTCCACGCCAAACTGGTGGAACTGGCGATAACGGCCTTTTTGCGGACGCTCATGACGGAACATTGGTCCGATGTACCAAAGACGATGCTCTTGGTTGTACAGCAGGCCATTTTCAATCCCGGCTCGGACGCAGCCCGCTGTCCCTTCAGGGCGCAAAGTGAGACTGTCACCATTGCGGTCATCGAAGGTATACATTTCTTTTTCGACAACGTCTGTCACTTCACCAATGGCACGGCTAAACAAATGCGTCGCTTCCACAATAGGCATGCGAACTTCACTATAGCCGTAAGCGCTCACTACGTTTTTAATGGTAGATTCGAGCTTTTGCCATAAAGGAGATTGAGACGGGAGGCAGTCATTCATGCCTCGAATTGCTTGAATTGTTTTAGCCACGTTAACTTCCGTTACCGAAATGATATAAAAGGGGAGAAGGCCGCCTAACGGCTTAGCCTTCTTGATCGATTTGAGACACCTTGATGCGGTTGCGTTCATCCATCATCGCCGCTTTGGCGCGGATTTTGGCCTCCAGCTCATCCACCAAGTTGTCGTTATTAAAGCGCTCTTTTTGGCGTTTACCATCGAGGTAATAAGCACTGCGCTTGTTACCCCCTGCCAAGCCGAGGTGAGACGCTTCGGCTTCACCCGGGCCATTGACCACACAACCAATCACAGAGACATCCATTGGGGTCAGTATGTCTTCCACGCGCTGCTCGAGCGCATTAACCGTACCAATCACATCAAACTCTTGACGTGAACAACTCGGACAGGCAATAAAGTTCACACCGCGAGAGCGGATACGCAGTGATTTAAGAATATCGAAACCAACTTTGATTTCTTCGACCGGATCGGCAGCGAGTGATACACGCAAGGTATCACCAATACCTTCCGCCAATAGCATCCCCAAACCAACGGATGACTTAACCGCACCAGCACGCGCGCCACCGGCCTCGGTGATACCAAGGTGAAGGGGCTGATCGATTTGCTGCGCGAGTTTGCGATAAGACTCAACCGCTAGGAAGACATCTGACGCTTTCACACTGACTTTAAATTGGTCAAAGTTAAGACGGTCAAGGATATCGACATGACGCATGGCCGACTCGACCAAAGCATCAGAGGTTGGCTCTCCGTACTTTTCTTGCAGATCGCGCTCCAATGAGCCGCCATTGACACCAATCCGGATTGGAATATTTTTGTCACGTGCGGCATCCACCACCGCCCGAATGCGCTCTTCTTTACCAATATTCCCTGGGTTGATACGCAAACAGTCGACACCATACTCCGCCACTTTTAATGCAATGCGATAATCAAAGTGGATGTCTGCGACCAAAGGGATCGAGGTTTGCGCTTTAATCTCTTTAAACGCTTCCGCCGCGTCCATGGTGGGTACCGATACCCGAACGATATCTGCCCCCACCCCTTCTAGCGCTTTGATTTGCGCCACAGTAGCGGCCACATCTGTGGTTCGCGTATTGGTCATAGATTGCACGGCAATCGGCGCGCCATCACCAATCGGCACATTGCCGACGTTGATGCGCGTTGAGGGACGGCGTTTAATGGGAGTTTCGTTGTGCATATCGACGTTCTCTGATTACTGCGGAAGGCGCAACCGAGCCACTTGACCGGTTGGGAAGCCATCAAGATCAATGTTGTCGCCATTAAAGGTGATTTTCACCACGCTGGGAGCACCCAATACCAATTGATACGGGATGTCACCCGTTAAGGTCACTTGCTCACCCTCAGATTTTATCCCGGTTGCCAGTCGTTCGCCATTGGCATCTCGCACATCTATCCAGCAATCACCACTAAAGGTCATCACTAGACGATTATTGACCGTACTGGCGGGGGCTTCATCCTCAGACGCTGCCGTTGGTTGTGCCTCAGGTTCAGTTTGCGTCATCGCCTCGTTAGTTTGCCCCGGCTCAACCGCCGAAGCTGATTCTGGCTCCGTCGACCCTGAGCGATTCTCCTGATTAGATACCGGCTCGTTCGCGGTATCTCGTGTGTCAGTTTCTTGTAACTCCGCCCCTTGTGAGGCCGTCGAATCTGTCATCGCAGGCTCGGCCATCGCCGGTGCCTCTGCGGCAACCATCGCGCTATCTTGCTCTGATGGCGTAGTGACAAGTTCATCCGCTTGCTGGCTATCCAGCTGTGTCGGCACAGACGTCATGGCCTGCTGGTTCTGCCAATACCACACCCCCGTGATCCCGACCGCAATAGCGATGATCACCCAAGACAACCACATCAGGCGGCTTTCACTTTTTTGCCGCCGTGTTTTGCGCGAGAAGCTTTGCATTTTTTGTACGGTGGCCGTACTGCTTGCTTCCATATTGCTATTACCTAAAAGCTGATCCGCGTCGATTTGCATCAGCTTGGCATAGGATCGCAAATAGCCACGTGTAAACGTGGCCAATTGATCCATGTCCGGATTGTTTTGTTCAAGATCCTCAATGACGCTGACCCGCAACCGAAGTCGGTCAGCCACATCTCGAACACTCCAGCCCATTTTCTCTCGCGCTTGCTTTAATACTTCCCCGGGCGCAGGTTGGGTATCAGATTGCGCTTGTTCTTCCGTCTGTTCAGTATTCATTCGCTAGGTACAATTGATATTCTTTGGATTCTGGAAACCGTTGCGCCAATCGCTGAGCGTCATGGGCAGCTCGCTCCGTGTAGCCTTGTTGCTGATACGCTTTCACTAGCAATAACAGTCCGGCAGGCTGAACACCAACACGTTGGTGGAGCCGCTTGATACGTGCGACGGCCTCTGCCACTTGCCCGGTATCTATTTCTAATTTGGCAAGTTGTAAACCAGCACGGACATTCAGCGGGTCGTGATCAACCGCTTTGCTAAACAAGGCTTTTGCGCGTTCTACGTGGCCAGCTTTTAGCTGACAAAACGCCGCGTTTTCATAACTGTCTGACACACGATGATAATACGGTTGTACGACTGCTTGCAAAAATGCGTCATTCGCCGCGGCAAATCGCTGTTGTTCGCACAAGAAAACACCGTAATTGTTATACACATCACCTTTTTCAGACGCTTGCGCTAACGCTTGTTGATATAAGCGATCCGCTTTGTCGTTTTCACCGACACGTTGTTGATAATACGCCATCGACAGCGAGGTGCGATAGTAGTTAGGCGCATATTGGCGCGCTTGCTGCAAGTTTTGCTGCGCTTGTTGATAGCGATCACTGTTTAGATAGCCTAATCCCAGTGCAATGCGCGCCTCTGCGGCTTGAATCTTATCAAATTTCGTCTCGCTGTGCGGCGAACCTGACGATGAACATCCAGCCAACGCCATTAGCACGCCCAATACCCACACCGTTTTTGTCATGCCATCCCCTTTTCACCCTCTCAGTTAGACGGGTCGAACAGGGATCACCTCCTGTGCGCCCAGTCGCTTCTCGGCACGCTTGGTTCGGTCGACAATGTCACCGGCAAGTTGGCCACATGCTGCGTCAATGTCATCGCCCCGTGTTTTACGTACCGTCACCGTAAAGTCGTATTCCATTAAGGTTTTCATAAACCTATCAATACGAGAATTGCTCGGCTTGTTGAATGGCGATCCAGGATACGGGTTAAATGGGATCAGGTTAATCTTCGCTGGGGTGTCTTTTAATAGCTCTGCGAGTTGGCGCGCATGCTCCATGTAGTCATTGACATGATCGAGCAAAATATATTCTACCGTCACACGGCCGCGGTTAGCATTTGAGGTTTCAATATAACGGTGTACCGCATCTAAAAAGGCCTCAATATCCCAACGATCGTTAATCGGCATAATTTGGCTACGCAGCTCGTCGTTCGGCGCATGCAGTGAGATCGCCAGCGCGACATCGATTTTACCAATCATTTGCTCCAAGCCAGAGACCACGCCAGATGTCGACACGGTGACTCGGCGCTTAGATAAGCCATACGCATTGTCGTCGAGCATCAAATTCAGTGAAGGGAGCAGGTTTTTCATGTTGAGCAGCGGCTCTCCCATGCCCATCATCACCACGTTGGTGATCGGACGACGACCCGTCTCTTTCTCAACGCCAATCTCTTTTGACGCACGCCATACCTGTCCGATGATCTCAGACACACGCAAGTTGCGGTTAAAACCTTGCGCTCCGGTTGAGCAGAACTTGCAATCAAGCGCACAGCCTACCTGAGAGGAGACACACAGGGTCGCGCGGTCATCTTCGGGGATATACACGGTTTCCACGTCTTGACCACCCACACGCATTGCCCATTTGATGGTGCCATCTTGAGAGTAATGCGCTTCACTGACTGCTGGGGCTTTAATTTCTGCCACCCGCTTGAGCTTCTCACGCAACTTCTTGTTGATGTTGTTCATTTCATCGAAGTCGTCGCAACCAAAGTGATACATCCACTTCATGACTTGGTCAGCACGGAAGGCTTTTTCGCCGAGCTCATCAGCGAAGTAGGCACGCAATCCTTGCCTGTCAAAATCAAGCAGATTAACTTTCTCTGTCGTCATTGGGGGTTGCCTCGTAAGAACTAGCTAGGTGGTAAGACTGAATCATCGCCTCACGCGTGCCGATACCTGACCTTGATCATAGCCAATATATCACCTCGGGACGCGCTTAAGGCGCGAAATTGTACAGGCTTTAGATCACAGTTTCCACTCTCTAACCGCGGGGTTATTCAATGTGGTCGTCTGATATCGATAGGCAGAAAAAAAGAGGCTAATGCCTCTTTTGGAAGATTAAATAGCAGGTGCTTGATTTAGCAGCGAGGATGAATTTCATCCGCAGTGAAAAAGTACGCAATCTCGCGCTCTGCCGACGCTGGGCTATCAGAACCATGCACCGAGTTGTATTGCATGCTTTCCGCATAGTCAGCACGCAAGGTGCCGCAAGCTGCTTCTTCTGGGTTGGTTTTTCCCATCAATTCACGGTAGCGGCTGATCGCGTGCTCGCCTTCGAGTACTTGCACCATGATGGGGCCTGATGTCATGAACCCAACCAGGGACTCAAAGAAAGGCTTCCCTTGATGTTCGGCATAAAATCCTTCTGCCTGCTCTTTGCTAAGATGGAGCATTTTCGCCGCCACGATACGCAAACCTGCACTTTCGATACGCTGATAAAGCGTGCCAATTAAATTACGCTCTACGGCATCAGGTTTAACGATAGAAAAAGTGCGTTCAATGGTCATTCGCTTGTCCTTTCAATGTCTGAATCTCGCCCGCTAGGGGCAACAACGCGCCTACCCTAGCAAATTTCGTCCTCTGTCCCTATGACCAATCGGGTGAAGCGTTAACTCACACAAAATTTTGTTAACCTTTCACCCGACGTGTCGAAGGTTTATTTCGCTTGGTCGAGCAATACACGCGCCAAGGTTTTCACGCCCATGCCAGTCGCCCCAACGGCCCATTTGTCGTTGGCCGCTTTACGATAGGTGCCCGAGCAATCAACGTGCATCCATCCTTTTTGGTAGTCTTCTACAAAATAGGAAAGGAATGCTGCTGCGGTGCTCGCACCCGGCATATACGCCCCCATTGACGCATTGGCGATATCGGCAAACGAAGAAGGAAGTAGCTGACGGTGGAACTCCGCCAGTGGCAATGGCCACATGCCCTCGCCTTCTTTTTGCGCCGCATCAAGCGTGCGATGGGCGAGCTCATCATCAAAACTAAACAGGGCGTGGTAATCGTTACCCAGTGCCGCTTTTGCCGATCCGGTGAGCGTGGCGCAATCAATCAGCAGTTCAGGTTTTTGCTCGCTGGCATACATCAAGCCATCAGCGAGCACCAAGCGTCCTTCCGCATCGGTATTGAGCACTTCAACCGTCACACCATTTTTGTAAGTAATGATATCGCCCAGTTTGTAAGCGCTGCTTGAGATCATGTTCTCGGCACAGCAAAGTATCAATTTAACGCGCTTATTCAACCCTTTGGCAATTGCCATTGCCAGTGCTCCGGTCGCCGTCGCTGAACCGCCCATGTCTGCTTTCATGGTGGTCATAAAGTCAGAGCCTTTAATGCTGTAGCCGCCAGAATCAAAGGTGATCCCTTTACCCACCAAACACGCATACACAGGCGCGTCCGGATCCCCGGTCGGGTTATAGTCAAGTTGTAACATGGTTGGCTTGCGCGCGGAGCCACGACCGACGGTATAAATGCCATTCCAGCCTTTTTCTAACAGGTCGGTACCGGAAATGATTTTATAAGTGACCTGATCGGGTGCCATGGATTTCACAAATTCCCCTGCACGTGCCACCAGCTGATGCGGGCCGACTTCTTCTGCGGTTTGGTTGATGATATCGCGCACCCAGTCACCTACGGTTTGTCGAAGCTCGAACTCTTGCGTATCGTCCTCGTTCAACACGGTCTGCGTAAAGGCGACCTTATTCTTGGGCCCGCGAAGCCCTTGGTAAAATGCCCACACTAATTCAAGATCCCAATGCTCCCCGGTCAAGGTCAGAGCCGGGACGCCTTGCCCTTCAAGCTTGCGCGCCGCTTGTTGTACCTTGTCTCGCTGATTGGCATCGTTGGAGGCATGGATCACCGCTTTGTCGGTGTCAAAAGAGACCAGCGCATTATCGCCCCACTGTGGCGCCGCCGGTTGATGCGACAGAATAACCTTTAATGTATCTGACATGTTGCACTCCTTGTACTGTCTCGCTGCTTTTGCTGTACAGCGTGTCTCACTGAGCCCTCAGGCAAACGCCTGGACGCCTCAGCAATATGAAAAAAGCGAGCCTATTGGCCCGCTTTGAATGTATGTTTTATTGGCCACGGGTACTGTGCCGAGCCGGTGACGATAACACAAGCATCATCAATCACTCACGAGAGCTAGCCCTCAGTCTCGCTCATCCATCCAGCACATAATGATCGCCTCGAGAATGCGTTCATTGGAACGCTCAGGATCATCATCAAAATCATCCAACTCGGTGATCCACTGATGTAAATCGGTAAAGCGAACCGTTGTCGGATCCACATCTGGGTAGGCGTCACAAAGCTCAATAGCAATATCGAGTGAGTCTGTCCATTTTAAGCTCATCTTGCTTCTCCGTCCGTTGCAGCGTTAGATTAATGATTTTCGGCTGCGTGATTCAAGGTATAGCGCGGGATCTCTACCACCAGATCTTCGTCGGTAATTTTGGCTTGGCAACCCAAGCGTGACTCCGGCTCAAGCCCCCATGCTTTATCGAGCATGTCATCTTCAAGCTCATCGCTTTCATCCAAGGAGTCAAACCCCTCACGGATCACCACATGGCAGGTGGTACACGCGCAAGACTTTTCACACGCGTGCTCAATGCCAATGCCATTTTTCAACGCCACATCGAGGACAGTTTCCCCTTCTTTCCCTTCCAGTTCCGCACCTTCTGGGCATAGCTCGTGGTGCGGCAGAACAATAATCTTAGGCATGATTACACCTCATCAATGGATTGGCCGGCCAACGCATTGCGAATCGATTGATCCATGCGGCGTGCCGCAAAAGTCTGGCTGGCTTTGTCTAATGCTTTGATCCCAGCTTCAATGGCGGCGCTATCATCGCCATTACGCAAGGCAATCAAAGCTTCTATTTCTTTCACCAACGCTTGCTGCTCATCAGCATTGAGCAGGTTATCCCCGTCTTGCTGCATGGCAACCAGCAAACCTTCGATCACACGATCGGCTTCCACACGCTGCTCCGCCAAATAGCGGGCGTCTTTATCTTCTTCCGCGTGGGTGAATGACGATTTGATCATGGTGGCAATCTCATCATCACTCAAACCATAAGAAGGCTTCACTTGGATAGACGCTTCCACTTCGGTGGACTTTTCCATCGCCGTGACGGACAACAAACCATCAGCATCTACTTGATAGGTGACGCGAACATGGGCCGCCCCCGCCGTCATTGGTGGGATGCCTTTGAGACTAAATTGTGCCAGTGAGCGACAATCGTCCACCATTTCACGCTCGCCTTGTACCACATGCACTTTCATGCCGGTTTGGCCGTCTTTAAACGTGGTGAATTCTTGGGCTTTTGCCACAGGAATGGTGGTGTTGCGTGGGATAATTTTCTCCACCAAACCGCCCATGGTTTCAATACCAAGAGAAAGCGGGATCACATCCAACAACAACATGTCAGAGTCTGGCTTATTACCCACCAAAATATCGGCTTGCGTCGCGGCACCAACGGCCACCACTTTATCGGGATCGATGCTGGTCAAAGGTTCACGACCGAAAAACGAGCCAACCTGTTCACGTACAGCGGGCACTCGAGTCGAGCCACCTACCATCACCACTTCCAACACCTCATCAGCACTGACACCAGCATCTTTTAATGCACGGCGACATGACATCAGGGTTTTCTTGATAAGTGGGGCAACCAGTTGATCGAACGTTTCACGGCTCAGCTCGCCTTGCCAGCCCAGCACATCGATGGACGCGCTGTCAGCAGAAGAAAGGGCAATTTTCGCCTGCGTCGCCGCGTGCAGCACGGTGCGGCGCTGATCGCCACTGAGGGTGTCAAACCCGGCTTGCTCACAAATCCATTGCTCGAGCAGATGATCAAAATCATCACCGCCCAACGCGGAATCGCCACCGGTCGCCATCACTTCAAACACGCCCTGAGACAGGCGTAGAATCGAGATATCAAAGGTGCCGCCGCCCAAATCGTAGACCGCAATCACCCCTTCTTGGCCTGAATCAAGACCATACGCAATCGCTGCAGCGGTAGGCTCGTTAAGCAAACGCAGCACGTTGAGGCCCGCCAGCTTCGCCGCATCTTTGGTCCCCGCACGCTGTGCGTCATCAAAATAAGCGGGCACGGTGATCACCACACCTTCAAGCGCGTCGCCCAAACTTTTTTCCGCACGTTCGCGCACGGTGCGTAAGATATCGGACGAGCCCTGCACCGGATTAATCGCGCCACGGCGGGTTTCCACTTGTGGCAAGCCATTTTCGGTTTGTGAAAACTGATAAGGAAGTTGCGGATAACGCGCTTGCACATCGTCTAATGAACGTCCCATCATGCGTTTGACAGACACCAAGGTATTGGCGCTATCCGTTTGCACATACGGGAGGGCATCATAGCCCACGGAAATGGCATCATCACCATAATGGACCACAGAAGGGATCAGTGGCCGATCTTGCTCGTCGTTCAAGGTGGTTGCGGTACCGCTTCGTACCGTGGCCACCAAGGTGTTGGTGGTACCCAAATCGATGCCGACCGCGTGTTTGTGCTCATGCGGCGCGGCACTTTGACCGGGCTCTGAAATTTGTAACAGTGCCATGTCTAATCCTTAAACTTTACTGCGTTGACAGGCGAAAGGGCGATCAACTCATCAGCTGATCTTCGACACGCTCCACTTCATGGCGAAGCTTTTCTGCAAACTTGAGTTTGCGCACAATCACGGCGGCCTCTAGCCACTGTGACGCAGCCAATGCCTGTTTAACCTCGAGAATCAATGTGTCGTAGAGCGACTGGGCTTTTTCACCAAAATCAAACAGCGCCGCTTCATCTTGATTATCGGTAATCGACTCGAGTTCTTCACGCAACGTCATTTGCTGCATCAGAAACTCAGGATCCTGCATGGTTTGCTGTTCGTCTTTTAAGTCAATGCCTTGCAACGTCAGCATATACTCAGCGCGTCGAACCGGATCTTTTAACGTCTGAAACGCGTCATTTACTTGCGATGCTTTCTGTACCGCCTGCAGACGTGTTTTCTCGTCTTGGCTGGCAACATTATCGGGATGGTACTGGCGCTGCAATTCCCGAAACGTTGAAGAAAGCGAGCTACCGTCCAGCTCAAACTGATACGGTAGCTCGAAAAGTTCAAAATGATTCATGTGCTCTCACGGATTACACGTTGAAGCTTTCGCCACAACCACATTCACTACTCACGTTAGGGTTGTTGAATTGAAAACCTTCATTCAAGCCTTCTTTGACAAAATCCAGCTCTGTCCCTTCGAGATAGAGCAGGCTCTTACCATCGACGATTACCTTGACATCATCGTACTCAAAAACCTGATCGCCTTCTTGCAGCTCATCCGCAAATTCGAGTACATAGGCCATGCCTGAACATCCTGACGTTCTCACACCTAGGCGCAAGCCAATGCCTTTGCCACGGTTATTGAGAAACGCTCTGACGCGATCTGCTGCCGCCTGAGTCATGGTAATAGCCATATATCAACAACCCCTTCGTTTTACTGCTGGTGTTTTTTCTTGTAATCACTGACCGCTGCTTTAATGGCATCTTCCGCCAAGATTGAGCAGTGCACCTTAACCGGTGGCAGCTCTAGTTCTTCAGCGATCTCAGAGTTTTTGATCGCCGCAGCGTCGTCAATCGAGCGGCCTTTCACCCACTCGGTAACCAGCGAGCTCGAGGCAATTGCCGAGCCGCAGCCGTAGGTTTTAAACTTGGCGTCTTCAATGATGCCTTCGTCATTCACCTTGATTTGTAGCTTCATGACGTCGCCACACGCAGGGGCACCGACCATGCCATTACCAATCGATGGGTCGCCTTTCTCAAACGAGCCAACGTTACGTGGGTTTTCGTAGTGGTCAATTACTTTATCGCTGTAAGCCATAATCGTTTCCTCAATATGATTGCTCACTGTTGCCAGCTGGCGCGTTATTCGAGTTAGTGGTGCGCCCATTCAACGGTACTTAAATCGATACCGTCTTTGTACATGTCCCAAAGTGGTGACATTTCACGCAGCTTGTTGACTGCTTCACGCACTTTCTCAATCGCATAATCCACTTCTTCTTCGGTCGTAAAGCGACCAAATGAGAAGCGCAGCGAGCTATGTGCTAGCTCATCGTCGCGTCCAAGCGCACGAAGCACATAGGAAGGTTCTAGGCTTGCTGAGGTACACGCAGACCCTGACGATACCGCCAGATCTTTCAGTGCCATCAGCAAAGACTCGCCTTCGACAAATGCAAAGCTCACATTTAGGTTATGTGGAACACGCTGCTCCAAATCACCATTGACGTAAACTTCTTCTAAATCTTTCACGCCTTCATAAAAGCGGTTGCGTAGCGCCAGTGCATGCTCAAAGTCTTTTTCGCGCTCTTCTTTGGCGATACGGAATGCTTCGCCCATACCCACGATTTGGTGGGTTGGCAATGTGCCTGAACGCATGCCACGCTCGTGACCACCACCATGCATTTGCGCTTCAATGCGCACGCGTGGCTTACGGCGAACGTACAAAGCACCAATGCCTTTCGGGCCATACGCTTTGTGTGCGCTGAACGAGATCAAATCGATTTTCATCTCTTTGACGTCCAATGGCACTTTACCCACTGACTGTGCCGCATCGACGTGGAACATAATCTTGCGTTCGCGGCAAAGTTCGCCAATCGCAGAGATATCTTGAATCACGCCAATTTCGTTGTTCACGTGCATGATTGACACCAAAATCGTATCGTCACGCATGGCTGCGTCGAGCTTCTTCAGATCAACTAAGCCATTTTCTTCCGGCTCAAGATAGGTCACCTCAAAGCCTTCACGCTCCAATTGACGGCAAGGGTCAAGCACGGCTTTATGCTCGGTCTTGCAGGTAATAATGTGCTTGCCTTTCTTGGAGTAGAAATTAGCAATACCTTTGATGGCCAAGTTGTCTGACTCAGTCGCCCCAGAGGTAAACACGATCTCACGCGGGTCAGCATTGCAGTAATTAGCAATGTTCTCACGCGCTGTATCAACCGCTTCTTCTGCTTGCCAGCCAAAGCGGTGTGAGCGAGAGGCCGGGTTACCAAAAAACCCGTCCATGGTCAGGTACTGACTCATTTTTTCAGCAACGCGCGGATCGACCGGACACGTGGCTGAATAATCAAAATAAATGGGCAATTTCATGTTTTTCTCCAATTACACCGACATTGGTCATCAGGAGCGAACGTTCACGCCTATGGTGGCGCTATCTTGTTTGACCTTCGAGCTAAATGTATTTCTGGGCGCCAATGAGGCATCCAGTTTAGCGTCCTGACGATCTGCTACTTGCTTCACTTCATTATCATGCATCAGCTCACCGAGCGTGATGTCGTTTAAAAAGCCGCTAATTCGGGCACTCAAGTCGTGCCACAGAGTATGTGTTAAACAACGGGTGCCGCCTTGGCAATCCGCTTTACCTTGGCACTTGGTCGCATCGACAGATTCGTCAACGGCGGCAATGACCGCACCCACGGCAATGTCATTTGCCGCAATACCGAGGCGATATCCGCCGCCGGGACCACGGACACTCGTCACTAACCCCGACTTGCGGAGCCGTGAAAAAAGTTGCTCAAGATAAGACAAGGAAATGCCTTGACGCTCAGAGATGTCCGCCAGTGGTACAGGACCCTGCTCGGCATGAAGCGCCACATCGAGCATGGCGGTAACCGCATAACGGCCTTTCGAAGTCAATCTCATAACACGCTACCTGTGGTGAATAGATGCTCTGATAGTTACATACCTGAGTAATTTGGTCAAGTATTTACCTGAGTATTTTTGTCAGGTTTTCACCCTAAGTTACGCATGCTCGGTTGAAAGGATCACTGAGCGCGATGATTATCGGTATTTTGCTCGCTCGATGCCGCTTGTCGGGTCACTTTTTCGATAGATGACAGCACACCCCGTAAAATATTTAACTCTTGGCTCTCTAGTCGCGCGCGGTTAAAGAGCCGACGTAACTTGGTCATTACCATCCCGGGATGCTGAGTACGAATAAATCCGGTCTTGGTCAGTACGGTTTCCAGGTGCTGATAAAACCGTGCAAGCTCTTCATTTAACGGGTAGGTTTGTTCAAGCGTGGGGCCTTGATAGGCTTGGCTGTCTAACCAAGCGACGCGCATTTCATAGCACAGGGTTTGTACCGCCATCGCGAGGTTTAGCGAGCTGTAATCGGGGTTGGACGGAATCGACACATGATAATGGCAGGTCTGCAGCTCTTCATTGGTCAAGCCTGTCCGCTCGCGACCAAAGACAATCGCCACCGGGTGAGTACTGGCTTCTTCCACGGCCTTTTTACCGCATTCGCGCGCATCCAGCATCGGCCACTCAAGTGTCCGGCTTCTGGCACTGGTTCCCACCACAAGACCACAGTCTGCTACTGCCTCTTCTAAGGTCCCGACCACCCGCGCATTGTTGGCGATATCACTGGCACCAGCTGCTAACGCAATGGCTTGGCCATCCACGTCACAGTCAGGCGCGACGAGGGTCATATTGCTAAGCCCCATGACTTTCATTGCCCTCGCGGCTGAGCCAATATTTCCGGAATGGGAGGTTCCCACCAATACGACGCGGATTTGATCTAGCATGATGTTGTTTTCGTCTCTTACGCTGTGCACCCTTGGTGGGGCGAGCAGGTGTCTGTCAGATCTGCGCAGTTTATCACAGTGCAATCGATAATACTTCTCAGCTAAGCGTGTCGCGTCGCTTCACGGACATGGCCGCGGTCAAAAAATACCCACTTTCCTTTTGCTCTGGCTCTGTTATACTCCGCCCCGCTTTCGTTCTTTAACATCCGTTGGGAAAACCGTATGCATCCGATGCTAAACATCGCCGTCCGTGCTGCACGGAAGGCTGGCGATTTTATCGCTAAATCTGCAGAAAACAGAGACAACATCGAAACCGCACAAAAAGGCAGTAATGACTTTGTCACTAATGTCGACAAAGCGGCAGAACAAATCATCATCGACATCATCAAAAAGTCCTACCCGGACCACACCATCGTTGGCGAAGAGTCAGGCGTGGCTGAAGGGAAAGATAGCGACTATCAATGGATCATCGACCCACTGGATGGCACCACCAACTTCGTTAACGACTTTCCCCATTTCAGCGTGTCTATCGCGGTGCGTATTAAAGGCCGCACTGAGATCGGCTGCGTTTACGATCCTATCCGTAATGAGCTATTCACCGCACAACGTGGTGCAGGCGCGCAACTCAACAACAAGCGTATTCGTACCGGCAGCGCCAAAGAGCTTGACGGCACCGTCTTAGCCACGGGCTTCCCTTTCAAAGCCAAGCAGCACGCAGAAGGCTTTATGGCGGTTGTGAGCGCGTTGTTTGTCGACTGTGCTGACTTCCGTCGCACCGGCTCTGCCGCGCTCGATCTTTGCTATGTCGCCGCAGGCCGTGTTGATGGATTTTTTGAACTTGGTCTTAAACCGTGGGATATCGCGGCGGGTGAATTGATTGCCCGCGAAGCGGGCGCGATTTGTACCGACTTTAACGGCGGAACCGACTACATGCGTAGCGGTAACCTAGTCAGCGGCGCGCCACGTGTGGTAAAAGGCATGCTGGCCAAAGTACGCGAAAACGCCCCTGAGTCGATGAAAAAGTAATGATCCCCTCTGGGAATAAAAAGCGACGCTCGATGAGCGTCGCTTTTTTTATGCATTCAAATCACCGACTGCCTCTTTGAGACACGCCCCCTGTTGAGCGCTTCACGCCGATAATAGCAACATCGCCCCACCATCATGCGGGCAGGGCGAGCGTATTAAGGCATCGCGTCGAATTCTTGCCCTTCTTTTTCCACTTCTGGCACCAAGAGGTGCTCGCGTGCAATTCCCAACTTCAATGCCAGTGCGGACGCCACATAGATTGAAGAGTAGGTACCCACGGTGATACCAATCAGCAAGGCCATCGCAAAGCCGTGGATCATGGTTCCACCCAAGGTGAACAGGGCAATCACCACAAATAATGTGGTGCCCGAGGTGATGGTGGTTCGGCTTAGCGTCTGAGAGACAGACGCATTGATGATTTCATCTGACTCGCCTTTACGCAGCTTACGGAAGTTTTCACGAATACGGTCGAACACCACGATGGTATCGTTCAACGAGTACCCCACCACCGTCAGCAACGCAGCGACAATGGTCAAATCCACTTCGACTTGGAATAAGGAGAAAATCCCCAAGGTAATGATCACATCGTGCGCCAGTGCCATCACCGCGCCCGCGGCCAAACGCCACTCGAAACGGAACGACACGTAGATCAGGATACAAACCAGTGCGATGATGATCGCCAACCCACCCGCTTCGGTCAGCTCGTCACCCACGTTCGGGCCGACAAACTCGATGCGGCGCATTTCTACCTGGTCACCCGTACCTGCTTTGATGGCATTGAGCACCTCGTTACCGAGGTTCTCACCTTCCATGTCATCACGCGGACGCAGGCGCACCATCACATCAGTGGCACTACCGAAGTTTTGTACCACGGCATCATCGAAACCGTCAGCCGCCAGTGACTCACGAATCTGCGGTAAGTCAGCGGGCTGTTCAAAGCCCACTTCTATCAAGGTACCGCCGGTAAAGTCGAGCCCCCAGTTTAACCACTTAGTGGATAGGGTCACCACAGACGCGGCAATCATGGCGATGGACAACACGAAGGCCAATTTAGACCAACGCATAAAGTTGATCGACATGTCCGGTTTAAATATTTGAAACATGCTTGGACTCCCTTAAATCGACAGTTTCTTGACGCGCTTACCACCGTACACCAGGTTAACCAGTGCACGCGTACCAATGATGGCGGTAAACATCGAGGTCAAAATACCGATCGACAGTGTCACCGCGAAGCCTTTTATCGCGCCCGTTCCTACAGCAAACAAGATGATTGCGGTGATCAGCGTGGTGATATTGGCATCGGCGATGGTACTAAACGCGTTAGAATAGCCACGGTCGATTGCATGTTGAGGATTACGGCCTTCGTGAATTTCTTCACGAATACGTTCAAAAATCAGCACGTTGGCGTCGACCGCCATCCCCACGGTCAAGACGATACCGGCAATACCAGGCAATGTCATGGTCGCCCCTGGGATCAGAGACATAATACCGATGATCAATATGATATTGGCGAGCAAGGCACAGTTGGCAAAAAGACCAAAGCGACGATAGTAAATCAAGGTGAAGATCATCACCGCCACCAAGCCCCAGATACAGGCTTGCACACCCATGTTGATATTTTGCTGACCCATTGATGGACCAATGGTGCGCTCTTCAACAATCGAGATAGGCGCAATCAAGGCCCCCGCACGCAGCAGTAGCGCCAAGTTGTGAGCTTCAGCGGCAGAGTCGATACCGGTAATACGGAAGTTACGTCCTAAAGCGGACTGGATCGTGGCTTGGTTAATCACTTCTTCGTGTTTTTCCAAGATCACTTTGCCGTCTTCATCACGCTCGCCGCTGTCTTTGTATTCAGCGAATACCGTCGCCATCAGCTCACCAATATTGCGCTTACTGAAGTCGGCCATTTTGTCACCGCCCTCGCTGTCGAGCGAGATATTAACTTGAGGACGGCTGTATTCGTCGCGTGACGAGCTGGCGTCAGTAATGTGTGAGCCGGTCAAAATGACGCGCTTTTTCAGCACGGCGGGACGGCCATCACGGGTACGCATCAGCTCGCTGCCTGGCGGTACACGACCCGCCATGGCGGCAGATAGGTCAGCGTCTTGATCCACTTCGCGGAATTCCAAGGTCGCGGTCGCGCCAAGGATTTCTTTTGCTCGCGCTGTATCCTGCACGCCAGGAAGCTCAACCACAATACGGCTTGCACCTTGGCGTTGAACCAAAGGCTCGGCCACACCCAGCTCATTAACACGATTTCGCAGAATGGTAATGTTTTGCGCCACCGCGTAATTGCGAATCTCTTTGAGTCGCTCTTCTTTGTATACCGCGGCTAATCGCCCTTCATCTTCGTCGACAGAAAAGTTCATGTCGAGGTAGTTGTTCGAGAGCAGCTCTAGGGCTTTATTGGTGTCTTCGGCATTACGCAGATTTACCACGACGCGGGTATTATCTTCTACACGCAAGCCACGATAACGAATACGTGCTTCACGTAAGTCGGTGCGGAAGCTATCTTCTTGTTGGGTGATCAGCTTTTCTAATGCTGCATCCATGTCCACTTCCATCAGGAAGTGCACGCCGCCACGTAGGTCGAGGCCAAGCTTCATCGGGGTGGCCCCCAGCGTATCCAGCCACGATGGCGTTGCAGGCGCTAAGTTTAAGGCGACCACATAATCATCACTGTCGAAACGCGACATCAAGGCATCACGGGCGCCGATTTGTGCTTCCGTGTCTTTAAAGCGGGCTAAGACGGTACCGTCTTCGAGCGCAATGGATTGGTAGGAAAGGTCGTTCGATTCGAGGGTCTGTTTGATGGAGTCCAACGCAGTCATATCTACCGAGGCGCCACGCGCCCCGGAAATTTGTACTGCTGGATCTTCACCGTATAAATTGGGAAGTGCATACACGATGCCAATAACCAGTGTTATTAGCACCATGATGTACTTCCACAAAGGATAACGGTTTAGCACAGCATGCATCCTTTATGGTTGCGAGAATTAGAGAGACTGGATAGTACCTTTCGGCAGTACTGCCGTCACGAAGTCTTTTTTGATGGTTACTTCGTTATTATCGTTGAGCGCAATCACAATAAAATCATTGTCTTCAGCGATTTGAGTAATCTTACCCACTAGACCACCCCCAGTTAGCACTTCGTCCCCTTTGCTCATAGATGCCATCAGGTTTTTGTGCTCTTTGACACGCTTAGATTGCGGGCGGTAGATCATAAAGTAAAAAATCACCGCAAAGAGACCAAGCATGATAAAAAGCTGCATTCCGCCACCTTGTGGTCCGGCTTCAGCGGCTGCGTGAGCTTGTGAGATAAACATTCAATCACGTCCTCGTTCTAGTTGTTGAATTCGAAATTAATCGAGCGGCGGCACTTCCTTGCCACGACGCGCGTAGAAATCCGCTACAAAGGCATCTAATCTACCTTCGTCAATCGCGTTACGCAAACCTTCCATTACACGCTGATAATAGCGCAAGTTGTGGATAGTATTGAGTCGCGCGCCTAGGATCTCATTACAGCGGTCTAAATGGTAGAGGTAAGCACGGCTGTAGTGGCGGCAAGTGTAACAGTCACACTCAGGATCCAAAGGCGAGGTATCACTTTTATGTTTCGCATTACGGATCTTGATCACACCGCCAGTAATAAACAAGTGGCCATTACGTGCATTTCGTGTCGGCATCACGCAATCAAACATGTCGACGCCGCGACGAACACCTTCGACCAAATCTTCAGGTTTTCCTACGCCCATCAGATAGCGGGGCTTATCTTCTGGCAGCTGCGGGCAAGTGTGCTCCAAGATGCGGTGCATGTCTTCTTTGGGTTCCCCGACCGCGAGTCCGCCGACGGCATACCCATCAAAACCGATCTCGGTAAGGCCTTCTACCGACACATCACGCAAGTCCTCGTAGACACCGCCTTGTACAATCCCAAACAAGGCATTTTTGTTACCTAGTTTGTCGAAATGATTGCGGCTACGTTTTGCCCAGCGCAATGACATTTCCATCGACTTTTTCGCTTCGGCGTGTGTCGCAGGATACGGCGTACACTCATCAAAAATCATCACGATATCTGAACCCAAGTCATATTGGATTTCCATCGATTTTTCCGCGTCCATAAAGATGCGATCACCGTTCACTGGGTTGCGAAAGTGCACCCCTTCTTCGGTGATTTTGCGGATATCGCCCAAACTGAACACTTGGAAACCGCCTGAGTCGGTCAAAATAGGGCCGTGCCACTGCATAAAGTCATGCAAATCCCCGTGCAGTCGCATAATTTCCTGACCAGGGCGTAGCCATAGATGGAAAGTGTTCCCTAATAGGATCTCCGCCCCCGTCCCTTTCACTTCTTCAGGCGTCATCCCTTTAACGGTGCCATAGGTGCCTACCGGCATAAAAGCCGGGGTTTCTACCGTGCCGCGTTCAAAAATTAAGCGGCCACGGCGAGCGCGTCCGTCGGTTTTTTTCAGTTCGTATTCCACGAATCCTCCTCAGTGCCAGAGAAACAGTCTGGCGTGTGTCTTATGCAAACAGGTTTACCCTGCCGCAAGCATAGCGCACACAGGCATGAGAGCCCGTGTCCTCATTCTGTCGTCAGTTGTGCTGACGGGTAATAAACATGGCATCGCCATAGCTGAAAAAGCGATAGCGCTCTTCAACCGCGGCACGATAAGCCGCCATGGTGTGTTGGTAACCAGCAAAGGCACTGACCAACATAATCAATGTGGATTCCGGTAGGTGGAAATTGGTCACTAACACGTCAACCAGTTGCCACTGGTAACCCGGATAGATGAAAATCTGCGTATCATTAAAAAACGGGGACAGTGGCTCACCTTTTTGCTTGGCCGCTTGCGCGGCACTTTCCAGTGAACGCACCGAGGTGGTTCCCACCGCAATCACCCGCTTACCTTGTGCTCGCGTTTGATTGACCGCATCGACCACCTCTTGCGGCACTTCAGCATACTCAGCATGCATGGTGTGCTCTTCAATGTTGTCGACCCGAACCGGCTGGAATGTGCCCGCACCGACATGCAGGGTAACAAAGGCGATATTAACGCCTTTTTCTTTAAGCGCTGCCATGACGGCATCATCAAAGTGTAGCCCCGCGGTGGGCGCTGCCACCGCTCCTGGCTTCTCGCCATACACCGTCTGATAGCGCTCTTTATCACTGTCCTCATCAGGGCGGTCGATGTATGGCGGCAACGGCATATGGCCGATGTCGTTAAGCGTATCTACCACGCCTTTATCGCTGTTTAGCTGGATTTCGAACAGAGCATCATGGCGTGCCACCATCTGAGCCGCGACTTGCCCCTCATCGCCGAGGAAAAGCTCAGCCCCGGGTTTCGGAGCTTTAGAGGCACGCACATGAGCAAGGAAGCGCTGCTCGTCGAGCACACGCTCCACCAGCACCTCAATTTTTCCGCCTGAGGCTTTGCGCCCATACACACGCGCCGGGATCACGCGCGTATTGTTGAACACCATCAGGTCACCCGGCTCAACCAGCTCGAGGATGTCTTTAAACTGACGATGTACCACCTCGCCGCTGGTGCCATCGAGCGAGAGCAAGCGGCTCGCGCTGCGATCCGGTTGCGGATAGCGCGCAATCAACTCATCGGGGAGTTCAAAGTGAAAATCGGATAATTGCATGACCTTTGCCTAGATAAAAAGCAGGCCGCTAGTATAGGTAGCCCACCGTGAAGATCAAGCAAGCTGTAAGCTTGATTCAGGCATGGTTTACACTGGTACCCTTGGGCCCAACGTTTGCCTTGATGCACGTCGTTATCTTGATGCATATCACGTCTAACCCAGCACAACTGCACTACAGTGAAAGTAACCCTGTGTACTGACGACAAGGAGGTGCCATGTTTGTTGTTGATGATATGATGACCCGGCATCCACATACGCTTAGCCCTGACCACACACTTGACGATGCCCACCGTTTAATGCGCGCCGAGCGCTTCCGCCATCTCCCTATTGTGGATGATGATGAGCGTTTGTTAGGACTGGTCACACAAAGAGATGTGCTATCAGCGCAAGCCTCATCACTGGGCAAGACCACCAATAGCGATCACCAGATCCATACTCCCCTATCACACTTTATCGAGCGGCAACTGGTCACGGTCGATCCTGGCGCATCCTTACGAGCGGCAGCGCTTACCATGTTAGAGCGTAAAATAGGCTGTTTGCCGGTAGTGAAACACCAACGTTTAGTTGGGATCATCACCGACAGTGATTTTGTCGCCATCGCGTCGACACTGCTGGAGATCCAAGAAGAAAGTGAACCGGTTGAAGAAGGCGAGTAAATTAAAAAAGGGAGTGCGAAACTCCCTTTTTATGAGGTTGATAACGGGTATCGCCTGACTAGAACTGATCTTCTTCCGTCGAGCCCGTCAATGCCGTCACCGATGACTGGCCACCTTGGATAATATTGGTCATTTGATCAAAATACCCGGTGCCCACCTCTTGTTGGTGTGCGACAAAGGTATAGCCATGCTCAGCGGCAGCGAACTCGGGGCGCTGAACCTTTTCAACATAGTGACGCATGCCCTCACCTTGCGCATAAGCATGCGCCAAGTCGAACATGTTGTACCACATGTTATGAATACCCGCTAAGGTAATAAACTGGTACTTGTAGCCCATGTCTGACAGCTCTTGCTGGAAGCGTGCGATCGTCTCTGCATCCAGGTTTTTCTCCCAATTGAAAGACGGTGAACAGTTATAAGCCAGAAGCTGGTCTGGGTACTGAGCATGAATAGCTTCAGCAAACTGTCGTGCTTCTTCCAAGTCCGGTTTCGCGGTCTCGCACCAAATCAAATCGGCATACGGCGCATAGGCTAGGCCGCGCGAAATGGCTTGCTCAATCCCAGGGCGCACGCGATAAAAGCCTTCGGCTGTGCGCTCACCAACGATGAAGTCCTTGTCGTATGGGTCGCAATCTGAGGTCAATAGATCCGCGGCGTTGGCATCAGTACGCGCAATCACCAGCGTATCGGTGCCCGCCACATCCGCGGCTAAGCGCGCCGCCACCAATTTTTGTACCGCCTCTTGGGTTGGCACCAATACTTTTCCGCCCATGTGGCCACATTTTTTCACTGACGCGAGCTGGTCTTCAAAGTGCACGCCTGCCGCGCCAGCCTCAATCATGTTGCGCATCAGCTCGTAGGCGTTAAGCACGCCACCAAAGCCTGCTTCGGCATCGGCCACAATCGGCAAGAAGTAATCCGTGCCCTCCTCTGGCGAACTGCCTTTTGACCACTGAATTTGGTCGGCGCGGCGAAAGGCATTGTTAATGCGCTTAACGACAGCGGGAACAGAGTCGACCGGATACAGTGATTGGTCTGGATACATGCTTGAGGCGGTATTGTTGTCCGCCGCCACCTGCCAACCGGATAGATAAACCGCCTCAATACCCGCTTTGGCTTGCTGTACCGCTTGACCGCCTGTCAACGCGCCCAAGCAGTTCACGTAGCCTTTTTTCGCACTGCCGTTGACCAAATCCCATAGCTTGGCAGCACCACGCTTGGCGATCGTATTCTCCGGCACAAACGAGCCACGCATGTTGACCACTTCTTCAGCCGTATAGGGGCGCTTAACCTGTTTCCAACGCGGGTTTTCCGCCCAATCCTTTTCCAGTTCAGCGATTTGTTGTTGGCGAGTCAAAGTCATGTTCCATTCCTCTTTGTTAGTAGGGCTTTACCAGCCCCTTACTGTCATTCCATGTTTGTTATTGTGCTTCCATGCCCATTACGGCAGGTATTCATAACCTGGCAAGGTTAAGAAGTTAACCAGCTCATCACTGGTCGTGAGCTCAGCCATCAAGGTGGCGGCCTGCTGGTATTGGCCTTGCGCAAAGCGCGCTGCCCCCAGCTCTTTTTCCAGCACCGTCATTTCCTCACCAAGGTACTGTGTGAATAGTTCCTTGGTCACCACCTTGCCATTGCTCAGTGGTTTCTGATGTTTAATCCATTGCCAAATCGACGCACGTGAGATTTCAGCTGTAGCCGCATCTTCCATCAGGCCATAGATAGGCACACAGCCGTTACCCGATATCCACGCTTCAATGTACTGCACCGCGACACGGATATTATGTCTCATACCGGCCTCAGTGCGTTCACCCTCGCAAGGCGCTAGCAAATCAGCTGCAGTGATCTCAGCGTCTTGCTCGCGGGTGACCGCTAGCTGATTTGGCTTATCGCCAAGGGCGCGGTCAAAAATCGCTTTAGCCGTGTCTGCCAGGCCTGGGTGCGCAATCCAGGTGCCATCGTGACCGTTATCAGCTTCTAAGGTTTTATCCTTTTCAATTTTGTCCAGTACCTGCTGATTTTCAGCCGGGTCTTTGCTAGGAATAAAGGCAGCCATACCGCCCATCGCCAACGCACCACGCTTATGGCAGGTTTTGACCAGCAGACGCGAGTAAGCGTTAAGGAAAGGCTTATCCATGGTCACCACTTGGCGATCAGGCAACACACGATCCGGGTGATTGCGCAGCGTTTTGATATAGCTAAAGATATAGTCCCAGCGGCCGCAGTTAAGGGCGACGATATGGTCACGGAGGTGATACAGGATCTCATCCATCTCAAACACGGCAGGCAGGGTTTCAATCAGCACAGTTGCCTTAATGGTGCCACGGCTCAGACCAAACTCGTCTTCGGCAAAGGAAAACACCTCGCTCCACCAGGCTGCTTCCTGATAAGCCTGTAACTTAGGTAGGTAGAAATAAGGCCCCGATCCCGTCTCGAGTAAACGACGGTAGTTATGGAAAAAGTACAGAGCGAAGTCGAACAAAGCCCCGGGAATCGGCTTACCTTGCCACATCACGTGTTTTTCGGTCAGGTGCAAGCCGCGCACACGGCAGATAAGACGCGCAGGGTTGTCATTCAGCTGGTAGCGCTTGCCAGTTTCTGGGTGCTGATAACTGATGGTGCCATTGACGGCATCGCGCAAATTACGCTGGCCTTCTACCACTTGTGGCCATGCTGGCGAAAAGGAGTCTTCAAAATCCGCCATGAAAACTTTCACGTTGGCGTTAAGTGCATTGATCACCATTTTTCGCTCTACTGGTCCGGTAATTTCTAGCCGCCGATCTTGTAAATCCTTGGGAATGCCACGGATGGTCCAGTCGCTTTGGCGAATCGATTGCGTCTCCGGTAGAAAGTCGGGCAGCGCTCCCGCATCAATGCGTTGTTGACGTGCTTCACGCGCTGCTAAAAGCGTAGGGATACGCGCCGCATACCGCTCAGCGAGGCTGGCTAAAAAGCACAATGCATCCTCGGTTAAGATTTCTGCCTGCTCTTCGGTGACTGTCTCGTTAATCACCAACGATTCGCGTAAGGTTGAGCGCGCTTCCGTCATATCGCCTCCCTGGCTTATCATTTGTAATCCAATCACAACACTCTTTTCACTACACGCTCTTGGGCTCTCGTGCAGCGCTTGAGTTGTTACGTTGGCTCACATTCGCGTAAAAATCAACCAAAGGTCAAAACAAAACGGTGAGACCAAGACAAAAAATCACATATAAACAACCATTTAAAAAATTAGAGCATAAGCTCGAATGTGCTTTTTTATGCCTATCAGCAGAATGATATAACACTGCTACTGGGATCATAATTTTGTCACCACCTTGTAATCATTTACGTAAATAAATTACAGATCGCGCACTTCACCTTCTCGTGAAAAAGTAAAAAACAAAAATAATTTCAATCTCTTAGGAAAAAAAGCAAAAAGCCGCTCCCCTAGATGCTGCTTTTTTCGTGATAATAATCCAACGGCTTCAGCGTCGTTTTGGCAAGGTTAAAATAGATGATAATGCTGATATAAAGTAGATAAACCAGTGTAAATCACTCATTTTGGTCTCTTTATTCCTTAGCTATTGGGGAAAGTAGCTCTGCGACCAGATCAGCGAGCTGGTTGAACGTATCAATCCGACTCGAAGAAGGACGCCAGACCACTCCGATATCACGGTAGGCCGCTTCCCCCGGCGGCGTTTCTAAATGCACGTCGAGGTTATCAATCAAGCCATGATCAATTGCCATTTGCGGTATAAAGGTCACACCATTGCCGTTGGCCACCATTTGCACCAAGGTGTGTAAGCTGGTCGCCATGAAAGGATTAATCTTCTGCGAGGCCGTCATTTGACAGGCAGACACCGCGTGGTCGGTGAGGCAGTGTTCTCGTTCAAGCAAGAAGACAGACTCATCGGGGAGGGCGTCATAATCAATCGGTAACTCAAGCTGCGCAGCTTGCTTTTGGCTCATCACCATTTTAAATGGATCCCGCCCCACCACGCGGCGAGTCATGGTGCCAATATCCATGGGTAAAGCCAGGATAAGGATATCCATTTCGCCGTGTTTTAGCGCGGTGAGTAAGTTCGCCGTCGTATCCTCGCGCAATAGCAAATCTAGATTGGGATAATGTTGATTGACCTGCTGAACCACATCACACAACAAGAAAGGCGCAATGGTGGGGATGCAACCCAGCCGGACTTTGCCGTGCATAGGGTCTGATTTAACTTGCGTTAGCTCCATCAAATCCTGGCTGCGTGCTAGAATTTCTCGGCTACGGCGCACCACCTCTTCGCCCATGCCTGTGAGTACCAAGGTTTTATTGTCACGCTCAATGAGCTGAGCACCAATCAGATCCTCGAGGTTTTGGATCCCCGCGCTCAATGTAGACTGGCTGACAAAACACAATTTGGCCGCTTCGCCAAAATGCCGTGTTTCGGAAAGGGTAACCAAATAGTGTAGCTGCTTTAAAGACGGATATTTGTTCATACAGTCATATTTTAAACAATCGTATTTTTCGATTATTACAATCTATTAATTCCACTTTTTTCAATCTAACAAGTTCGCTATAGTTTGTCTCGCTTATATAGGAACCTGATTATCAGGAAAACATTTAAACTAGGAGCTGAGATATGGTACTCGTAGGTCGTCAAGCACCAGATTTTACTGCCGCTGCCGTACTAGGCAATGGCGAAATCGTTGATAACTTCAACCTGAAAGAGTTCACCAAAGGCAAAAAAGCGGTTGTCTTTTTCTACCCACTCGACTTCACTTTCGTGTGCCCATCAGAGCTGATCGCATTCGATAAGCGCCTGAGCGACTTCCAAGCTAAAGGCGTTGAGGTTATCGGTGTGTCTATCGACTCTCAGTTCTCACACAACGCGTGGCGTAAAACGGCTGTCGAAGACGGCGGTATCGGCGCAGTGAAATATCCACTGGTTGCTGACGTTAAGCACGAAATCTGTAAAGCATACGACGTTGAGCACCCAGAAGCTGGCGTTGCCTTCCGTGGTTCTTTCCTTATCGACGAGGAAGGCGTTGTTCGTCACCAAGTTGTTAACGACCTACCACTAGGCCGTAACATCGACGAAATGCTACGCATGGTTGACGCACTGAACTTCCACGAGAAAAACGGTGAAGTTTGCCCTGCACAGTGGGAAGAAGGTAAAGCGGGTATGGCAGAATCTCCTGAAGGTGTTGCTGCATACCTGTCTGAGCACACTGACGACCTGTAATAAGGTCAAGTGCCCCGCACTGGATAATGTGAGACAATAATGAGGCCCGGCAAACCGGGCCCTTTTTGTATCTGCTCGCCTCACCGTATCGGCTGATTCTCTCCCAACAAACCCTTTCCAACTAACACTAGGCGTTTTCCCCTCACCCTGTCACAATAGTTTTAGCTATGCTGACACGGTGCGTTTCGTCAAAGGGGTGGTATGTCTGTCTTGGTTGAAGTTTGTATTGATAGTATCCGTTCATTATCGCTGGCCGAACACGCTGGCGCAGATCGGATTGAACTGTGTAGCGCACTGCGCCTCGGTGGCTTAACCCCGAGTGATGGCTATATGCAACAAGCCGCTCAAAAAGCACGAATCCCTATTTATGCGATTATCCGGCCGCGAGAAGGCGACTTCGTCTATGCCAGTGAAGAAATAGAAGTGATGCTGCAGGATATTGCCAACGCCCGCCAAGCCGGGTGTGCAGGCGTGGTGATCGGCGCACTCGCACCAAACGGTCAGCTCGACCTACCGGCGATAGACGCCATGCTTGCCCAAGCAAAGGGAATGGGCGTGACTTTCCACCGCGCATTCGATCATTGCCAAGACCCTCACGCGGCGCTCGAAGCAATCCTTGCCCGCCCAGCGATTGAACGGATTCTCACCTCTGGGCAAGCGGCGAACGCTTTACAAGGCAAAGAGGCACTCAAACAGTGGGTAGACGCCACACGCCATACCTCATTGACCATCATGCCAGGCGCAGGTGTAACCCCTGATAATGCACAAGCGTTGCTCGCCTACACTGGCGTACGTGAAATCCACTTATCGGCACGTACCGAGCAAGTAAGCGTCATGCAATCAAACTCACATGCATCAATGGGCGATGGGGATGATGCCCGTTATCCGATCACCGATCCGGCAAGCGTTCGTCTGGTCAAAGCCATTGCCAATCGTTTTTAAACCTCGGTGTAATGTCGTGACCAAACAACATGGCAATGTGACCCGCTCTAGTCTTTTGAAGTGATATACGCTTTCGCTGCGTGAATCCATTGCATCCGAAAAGTGAGTTTTCTACCGTAACCCCATCGCTGTGGTAAAAGGAGATCGGCTTTGTCGGATAAAAAAACACAAAAAATCAGCAAAAAACACTACGAAAAAAAGCTAGCCGAATTACAAACTGAGTTGGTCAAGCTGCAAGAGTGGGTCAAGCAGGAGCAGTTGAAAGTGGTGGTCATTTTTGAAGGGCGCGATGCCGCCGGTAAAGGCGGCGTGATTAAACGGATCACCGAAAAGCTCAACCCGCGTGTTTGTCGCGTGGTCGCGCTAGACAAGCCCACAGAGCGCGAACGCACGCAGTGGTATTTTCAACGTTACATTGAGCACCTGCCCGCCGGTGGTGAAATTGTCTTGTTTGACCGTAGTTGGTATAACCGCGCCGGCGTCGAGCGAGTGATGGGCTTTTGCAGCGATGAAGAATATGAAGAGTTCCTTCGTACTTGCCCTGAGCTCGAGCGAATGTTGATCCGTTCAGGGATCATCTTAATTAAATACTGGTTCTCGGTATCAGACGAAGAGCAAGAAAAGCGCTTCGCAGAGCGGATTAACACCCCAATAAAACGTTGGAAATTCAGCCCAATGGATCTCGAGTCTCGTAGTCGTTGGGTGCAATACAGTGAAGCCAAAGACCGCATGTTTGCCTACACCGACACCAAAGAAAGCCCTTGGTGGGTGGTAGAGGCCGATAACAAAAAACACGCTCGGCTCAATTGTATCGCCCACTTACTCTCACAAATTCCTTACCAAGAAATTGACTACCCCGCAGTAACCCTGCCGGAAATCAATAAGGAAGGTTACGTGCGTATGCCTTTGCATGACCAGAGCTTTGTCCCAGACGCCGTCAGTGACTGGTTAAATGACAAGTAGCGATTATTTGAGGAGCTTTTCCAGCTCCTCTTTTTGAATGTGGCGAACGTCTTTGCCTTTGACAAAATAGATGATGTATTCACAAATGTTCTGACAGCGATCGCCCACTCGCTCAATGGCTCGGGCCGACCACATCACTTTCAGCACATTGGGAATCGAGCGTGGATCTTCCATCATGTAGGTCATCAGCTGACGCAAAATCCCCTCGTATTCACGGTCTAACGAGTCATCTTTGCGATAGACCTTCATGGCCGCATCAATGTCCATACGCGCAAAGGCGTCTAACACATCGTGCAGCATTTTAGCGGCGCGCTGACCCAAGGCTTCGAGTGATACCAAAAACGGTTGCTGAGAGTAGCTTGAGTTATCCAATGCCATTTTAGCGATACTGTCAGCAACATCACCAATGCGCTCAAGATCCGTGATGGTCTTGATGATTGCCATCACCAGTCGCAAATCGCTCGCGGTGGGCTGACGTTTAGCAATGATACGTGTACATGCCTCGTCGATCGCCACTTCCATGCCGTTCACTTTGTGATCTTCACGAATAACATGGCGGGCAAGCTCCACATCTTGATTATGCATGGCACGTAGTGCATCGGTTAGCTGACGCTCAACCAAGCCGCCCATTGCCAGCACGTGGGTGCGAATGGCTTCAAGCTCTGCGTTAAACTGACCAGAAATATGACGGCTAATATTGTGGTTATCCAAGGCCTGCTCCTTATCCGTAGCGCCCGGTGATGTAATCTTCGGTTTGTTTGTTTTGTGGGGTGGTAAACAAGGTATCGGTATCCGCGTATTCCACCAAGCGCCCCATATTAATAAACGCCGTTTGATCCGAAACCCGCGCCGCTTGCTGCATATTATGGGTGACAATCACCACCGTATACTGATTTTTTAAGTCATTAATCAGTTCTTCAATGGTTAAGGTTGAGATGGGATCCAACGCCGACGATGGCTCATCAAGCAATAGCACCTCAGGCTCAATCGCGATCGCCCGTGCAATCACTAACCGTTGTTGTTGCCCACTGGACAACCCAAACGCATTGTCATTGAGGCGATCTTTCACCTCATCCCACAATGCCGCGCCACGTAGCGAGCGCTCTACCGCATCATCCAGTGTTCTAGGATCATTGATCCCCTGCAAGCGTAATCCAAAGATCACGTTTTCATAGACAGATTTGGGGAACGGGTTTGGGCGTTGAAACACCATCCCTACTTGGCGACGTAATGCTGGCACATCCACATCACGGTGATAGATATTTTGTCCGTGCAGGGTAATTCCGCCTCGAACACGGCAGCCATCCACCAAATCATTCATCCGATTAATGCACCGTAGTAATGTCGATTTACCACACCCAGACGGCCCGATAAATGCGGTGACCTTCCCTTTCGGGATCCGCATACTGATATCAAATAGCGCTTGGGTCGATCCGTAGTAAAGATTGAGATCCCGAATGGCTAACGCGGTTTGCTCGTCAGGCAAATTCCCCAAATCTAAGCTAGGCGTTAAGCCTATGGGTGGCGTTATCGAAAACATCGAGCGGGATCCTTATCGTTATAATTCCAATGCGCGATATTTTTCACGCAAGTAATGACGAATACCAATCGCGGACAAGTTGAGCGCCACGATCACTGACACAAGCAAAAATGACGTGGCGTATACCAAAGGCCGCGCTGTTTCGATGTGCGCGCTTTGAAAGCCGACATCATAAATATGGTAGCCCAGATGCATGAACTTCCGCTCTAAGTGCAAAAACGGGAAGTTACCATCCACTGGCAAAGAAGGAGCGACCTTAACCACTCCCACCAACATTAAGGGCGCCACTTCTCCGGCTGCACGAGCGACCGCTAAAATCAACCCTGTCATCATCGCAGGACTGGCCATCGGTAGAACCACCCGCCAGAGCATTTCTGATTGGGTGGCGCCAAGGGCAAAGGCACCATGGCGGACACTGGTCGGAATTCGGGCGAGCCCCTCTTCTGTGGACACTATCACCACAGGTAAAGTGAGGATCGCCAATGTCAGTGCCGACCAGAGAATGCCTGGCGTACCAAAGACAGGGGCAGGCTGAGCCGCTTGATAAAACAGATCATCAATGGTGCCACCGATAAAGTAGACAAAAAAGCCTAGCCCGAACACCCCGTAAACAATTGACGGTACCCCGGCGAGGTTAACCACGGCAATGCGAATAATACGCGTAAATGCCGTTTTCGGCGCGTACTCGTGAAGGTATACCGCGGCAAGCACCCCTAACGGGGTGACAATCACTGACATCAACAGCACCAAGAAAACGGTGCCAAAAATCGCGGGAAAAACGCCCCCCGCGGCATTACTGTCTCGTGGTGGTTCCGATAAGAAGGCCGCGACCTGGTATCCCCAAAATTCAAGCTTCTCAACCGCACTCATGGCGTTGGGATACCAAACATTAATCACATTTTGCAGTGGCAACGCAACAGCATCACCGTGGCTATCTTCAACAACCAGCGCGCCTGTTTGTTGTTTTTCTCGCAACTGTTTAAGCTTTTTCTCTAGCTGATGATACTGCGATAGCAGCTGTGAACGACGCTTATCGATTCGCTTTTTGTCTGCCGTGTTTAGCTGGCTGTCTAATGAGAGGGACTTTTCCTCCAGCCGCAATTGCTCCAGCCGATAGTTAACACCCGCTAAGTGTACTTGCTCGATGTCATTGATCACCGCGCGACGCGCCGCTAAATCTTCCAAGCGTTGATAAAGTTCAGACAGCACTAATGCATGTCGGTGGCCACCGGCGTCGACGTATGCTTGAGGCTTACCATAAAACATGCCATTTTCACTTCGCTCGATCATCGCCATTTCAACTGGCGTGTGCTGGCTTTTGATCTGAAACGCAAGTAGCTGACGAAAATCAATGCCCGCTTGTTCTCGATTACCGGTTTTAACCACCAAGCGTTGGTAGCTAGGCTGGCGATAGGCTGGCAATGCAACACCGGCATCTTCAAGCTGCGTCGCATCAACCTGGTCGGTTCGGTAAATTTGTCCGACCACGGTTTCTACCCCCTGCTCACTCTTCACTTCAAAGCTGGTGACTGGTGTCGGCCAGAAGTAGCCTAAGCCTCGATAACCGAGCAATAACAGCACTCCGAGAATCGCGATCAGACTGACACTGACCATTCCGGCCGTCATCCAAACCCAGGGAGTGCCAGATTTTATCCATGGACGCATGCGCATTCTCGTCTCGGTTAAAGGTTGCTGTACTTGTCACGCAAACGCTGACGGATCAGCTCTGCCAATGTGTTAAAGACAAACGTGAAGACAAAAAGAATAAAAGCGGTTAAAAACAGCACCCGATAATGGGAGCTACCCACTTCAGACTCCGGCATTTCTACCGCGATATTGGCCGATAAGGTACGTAATCCTTCGAGCAAATTCCAATCCATGATCGGCGTATTGCCAGTAGCCATCAGCACGATCATGGTTTCACCCACCGCGCGCCCAAAACCCATCATCACAGCAGAAAAAATACCTGGGCTCGCGGTAAGCAACACCACCCGGATCAAGGTTTGCCAATGTGTTGCCCCTAAGGCCAAAGCACCGTTTTTAAGGTGTGGAGGCACCGAAAAAATCGCATCTTCGGCCATCGAGAAAATGGTTGGGACCACCGCAAAGCCCATCGCGATACCCACGACCAACGCATTGCGCTGGTCATAGCCGATGCCAAGCTCATGTGTGATAAATTGGCGTGCATCCCCCCCTAACCACAGCTGCTCTACCCATGGCCCCAGATACGCGGCGAATACGCCCACCAGCAATAAGGCCGGAATGATGACCACAATTTGTGCGTTATCAGGTAAGCGGCGTCGCACATACCTTGGTATCATGCGCCACACCCCGCTTAGCCCGAGCAAAACAATAGGGATAAGCAAGAGCAGCAAGAAGACGCTAGCAATGTGCGATTCAACCCAAGGTGCCAGCCACAAGCCGGCCAAAAAGCCGATAATGACAGTGGGTAACGCTTCAATTGTTTCCACCGTCGGCTTCACCCAACGCCGTAAGCCAGATGACATAAAGTAAGCCGTGTATATGGCTGCCCCAATCGCCATCGGCACTGCGAAAATTAAAGAAACCAAGGCGACTTTTAAGGTTCCAAAGATCACCGGAACCACGCTCAGTTTTGCTTCAAAGCTGTCATCCGCAGAGGTCGATTGCCACACATATTGGGGAGACGGATACCCTTCATACCACACTTTCTGCCATAGCGAGTGAATACTCACTTCTGGGTGAGGGTTGTCAACAGTCAACCATTGCCATTGACTGTCAACCACAGCAATCAGCCCGTTTGCGCGAGGCGTAAACGCCAAAGCATCAGGCAGCGCGGTAAACTGAGCATCGAAATGGCGCACCTTTTTACTGGTGGCATGCACCAGGCTGAGTCGTCCGGTTTCATCCACCGTCGCCATGCTTTTGCGGTGACGCTCTGGTGCAAGACGCGCCACGCCCTCTCCCGGCGAAAACGCGCGTACTTCGGTTAACGACGGCTCGCCATTTTTCACCACATCGAACCATTGTGTCACTGTGCCGTCTTGGTGCTGAAGGAGCAAAGAGCGCCCCCCGGCTAGCATCGCCATTTTCGTGACCGGACTGGTGACGACATTGTCGAGATTGACCGTTTCGCGCAAGGCTAGATCGTTTCCCTTTAAGCGCCAAATCGCTAAGCGCTTTTGTTGATGGACAAACAAGCGCTGTCCGTCTCCTGATAACGCAATATGGTCAACGGCTTGTGAAAGGGGCACCGTGCTTTTTTGCGTACCCCGATAGACGACCAGGCGGTTATCCTGGGTAACGGCAGCCAGCACTGGCGGGATGGTTTGACCATGTAAACTATCCGGCACCGCCACGGTAAGCTGGTTAAGCGGCTGCGCTCTCGCGTCCACTATCAACTCACGACCAAAGGCCGGCATAGTGGACAATTGAGGGACCACTGAAGCGTCAGCTTGATATTGTGTACGAAAGCGTAATTGCCAAACAGCCACGCGCCCTGGTGTCTTTTCTACCGCCAAAAACGGCGTAGATGCTTCGACGCGGCTTATCGCAGGCTTATCCATGCTGGATAACGGCTGCTGTAATACCGTTTGCGCGCGTGGCACGGCGCTGGCTGCGGGCGTCCCAGACCGTGACGGGCGCTTGACAACGGTTAACACCCCTCGATCATCCAAGCCATACGCCAACTGATTGCGCGTATCGGCGCCAATGTATTGAGGCACGCCGGGAGTGGCTACGCTAAAACGCTCACTCAAGCTGACACTCGCTTGGTGAAAAAGCGGTACCACCACTGTGAGTAAGTAGAAGAAAAGAAGCAGCAGGGTCACTAATACCATCACGCCACCAAGACGTACCGTTTGGCGAGTCAGTTTATCTTTAAACCGCCGCGCCGGTCGGGTATCCGTTAATGATGGTGAAGAGTGGGTCATTCGTGCCTCTTTTTATTGAGCAAGCCCTGCATTGTATGTCATTACAATGACAATTTTGTGACAGCGGTATCCTGTCATAGCCCGTAAGGATCAACGCGTTGCGGCGCTTTCCTTTAGTGTATCGCGCGCGGTCATTCACGCCTAGTGACTTGGTTGCCACGCAATAAATATGCAACAAACGGGCTTTAGGCTTGCCCAAGTTGATATTGGGCACACTTTCGTGAGTTTAGCCTCTCGCAGCATAGACAACACCTTGACTGACCTCAATAATTGTCTGAACAATCGCCGTAAGGATCACGCATGAAACACTTTGTTATCACCTTAGTCGGCCCAGATCGCGCAGGCCTGGTTGATCAGATATCACACACAGTGTTCAGCCATCATGGCAACTGGCAAGCCAGTCGGCTCAGTCAGCTAGCAGGGCAATTTGCCGGTATCATTCACATTTCGGTATCAGACACGTACGCTGATGCCTTGGTTCATTCGTTACGCGCGCTCGATGGCTTGCAGCTGCTGATCGCCGATGCGACACCCGCTTCGCCGTCTCCGATCACCCATACCTTGTCGGTGACAGGCAACGACAGACGTGGCATCGTTCAAACGCTCAGCCAACTGCTCGCCGCTCATGGCGTCACCATCAACAAACTCAACACACAAACGCAAAGTGCCGCCAATACGGGCGGGCAAATTTTCACCGCAGATTTTTATTTAACTGTCCCACCAACGGCGGACATTAACGTATTGCATGAAGCCCTTGAAACGCTGTCAGACGACTTGATTGTCGATTTTGACAGCAATTTTATTCAGTAGAACAGGATTTTCTTACGCGTTATGACTTTAGACTCTTATCATGTCGACAAAGAACTTAGCTGGCTTTCTTTTAATGAACGTGTCTTGCAAGAAGCTGCAGACAAAAGCGTCCCGATTATTGAGCGAGTCCGGTTTTTAGGCATTTTTTCGTCCAACCTTGACGAATTTTATCAAGTACGGTTTGCCGACGTGAAACGGCGCATCATCATTGATGAGGAGCGGGGAGTAGAAAGTCATGCCAAAGAGTTGTTGAGCAAGATTCAAGCGAAAGTCGTCAAGCTGAACCAAGACTTTGATCATCTTTACAATGATATCTTGCTAGAAATGGCCCGCCGCCACATTTTTTTAGTCAACGAACGTCAACTCTCTGATCATCAAGCCCAGTGGCTAAGGCGTTATTTTAGAAGCAATATTTTGCCTTACATCACGCCAATCATGCTTAACAAAGACGTCGATGTTTTAAGCTTTTTGAAAGACGCCTATTCTTACCTCGCCGTTCAGCTGAAAAAAGAAGGGGAAGAGCCCAAGTATGCGCTGATAGAGATCCCCACTGATGAGCTAGAACGCTTTGTTAAAGTCCCTGAGCCAAAAGGAAAACGGCAGCGTAAAACCATCATTTTACTCGATAACATCATTCGTTTGTGTTTAGACCAAATTTTTAGTGGCTTTTTCGACTATGACACGGTCGAAGCGTACGCGATGAAAATGACCCGTGACGCAGAATACGATCTGACCAATGAAGTGGAGCACAGCCTGCTTGAGAATATGTCAGAAAGCTTGGACCAGCGTTTAACCGCCCTGCCCGTTCGGTTTGTTTATCAACGCGATATGCCGCCAGAAATGGTGAGCAAGTTGATTCAGGTATTAAAAATCTCCGACTACGACAGTGTCTTACCGGGTGCGCGTTATCACAACTTTCGCGATTTTATCGGCTTTCCGAATGTGGGGCGTAAATACTTGGAAAACCCGCCTCTGCCCCCATTCGAGTCAGCAGATTTTCAACTACAAAACAACGCATTTGAGGCCGTTCGCCAACGCGATATTCTCCTTTATTATCCCTACCATACCTTCCGGCATATGACCGAGCTGGTGCGCCAGGCCTCCTTTGACCCTAAGGTGCGCAGTATTCGTATCAATGTGTACCGCGTAGCGAAAAACTCCCGCATCATTAACTCAATGATTGATGCCGCCAACAATGGCAAGCGTGTCACCGTGGTCGTTGAACTCCAGGCGCGCTTTGACGAAGAGGCTAACATCGAGTGGTCACGGGTGCTCACGGATGCTGGTGTAAAAGTAGTGTTTGGCACCCCTGGGCTCAAAATTCACTCGAAACTGTGTTTGATTTCTCGTCGTGAAGACGGGGTGCTGCGCGATTATGGTCACATTGGCACAGGCAACTTTCATGAGAAAACAGCGCGTATTTATACCGATTTTGCCTTATTTACCGCGGATCAACAGCTGACATCAGAAATTCGTAAAGTCTTTGATTTTATTGAAAATCCCTACCGTCCTGTTAAGTTCAATCACTTAATTGTCTCGCCACGTAACTCGCGGCGGCGTATGTATAAATTGATTGAACGTGAAATTGAACATGCACAGGCCAAGCGTAAGGCTGGTATTACCCTCAAGGTCAACAACCTGGTCGACAAAGGCTTGGTGAACCTGCTTTACAAAGCGAGCAATGAAGGGGTGAAAATCCGCATTATTGTGCGCGGCATGTGCTCGCTGGTGCCAGGGGTTAAAGGAGTCAGTCAAAATATCAAAGCGATCAGTATTGTCGACCGCTTCTTAGAGCACCCCCGCGTGTTTGCCTTTGAAAACGGCGGCGAACGTGATATGTATATTTCGTCTGCCGATTGGATGACCCGCAACATCGATAACCGCATTGAGGTTGGGGCACCCATTCGCGATCCCAGACTGAAAGATCGCATCATGGCGATCTTAGAAATTCAATTTTCCGATCGCGCGAAAGCCCGCGTCATCGATAAAGCCATGTCTAACGCCTACGTAAAACGCGGTAACAAAAAGAAGATCCGCTCGCAAACCGAGATCTATGATTACCTTAAACACGTGGAGCGCCAAGAACTCAAAAACGCGGAAAAGTTGCAACATGACACACCCCCAGTCAAAAAATAAGCCTCGCGAAATCGCAGCGGTTGATCTCGGCTCTAACAGTTTTCATATGGTCGTCGCGCGCGTCGTTGGTGAAGGACTGCAGATAGTGAGTCGTCATAAACAACGTGTGCGACTGGCCGCCGGGCTGGATGATCAACATCGCCTCAGTGATGAGGCGATCCGCCGTGGTGTCGAGTGCTTAGCCATGTTTGCTGAGCGGTTGAACGGCCTCGACATGGAAAATGTCCGTATCGCCGCGACCCACACCTTGCGCCAAGCGCGCAATGTCGACACCTTCATCGAACGGGCGAGACAGGTTTTACCCTACCCGATTGAAATCATTTCTGGGGAGGAAGAGGCACGTCTTATTTATATGGGCGTCTCCCACACGCAGCAAAACGTTGGCCGAAAATTAGTGATTGATATTGGGGGCGGCAGTACAGAATTAGTGATCGGGGATAACTTTGAGCCCGCACTGGTTAACAGTAAACGGGTTGGCTGTGTCAGTTATAACGAGCGCTTTTTCCCCAAAGGCAACATTACGCCTAAGCAATTTGCCGCCGCACAGCTGGCTACCCAACAAAAGCTAGAAAGCTTAGCGTCTCAATACCGCCAAGCCAGCTGGCAAGTGGCGCTCGGTGCGTCAGGCACCATCAAAGCGATTCGTGAAGTGATTATCGGTCTCGGTGATGAAGATGGGATTATCACCCGTAAGCGGTTAGATAACCTGATCGAAAAGCTGCTGAAATTTAAAAACAGCGACAGTATCGACTTGCCCGGCTTGTCGGCTGACCGCCAACCGGTTTTCGCCGCCGGCGTCGCGATTCTTTCTGGGATATTTGATGCGCTTGCCATCGAATCGATGCGCTTCTCTGATGGTGCACTACGTGAAGGGTTGCTCTATGAAATGGAAGACCGCTTTCAGCGTACCGATATCCGTGGTCGCACGACGGATGATATGGCAGCACGCTACAACATCGACTTGAGCCACGCCCGTCGCGTGCAACATACAGCGGCGTATTTTTATGCGCAAGCCGAGCCGGATAAGGGCAGCAAAAAAGCAGAGCTCGCCGGGCTTTTGAATTGGGCTGCGCTGCTGCACGAAGTGGGGTTAAGCATTGGTTATCCTGGCTACCACAAGCATTCTGCATATATTTTGCGCAATACCAATTTACCTGGGTTTAACCAAGAGCAGCAAACCGTGCTTGCCACCCTCGCGCGCTTCCATCGTAAGGCACTAAAGCTCAACGAGATGCCTAAGTTTACCTTGTTTAAACCTAAGCTCATCGAGACGCTGATTTGCGCACTACGGTTAGCCTGTGTGTTGCATTCACAGCGTAACGACGAGGCCTTGCCAGAGATTGATCTCAGTGTCGACAAGAAAGGGGCATGGCAGCTCACCTTCCCGACAGGGTGGTTGCAAGACAACCGCTTGCTCGCGGCGGATTTGGAAGCCGAAAAGCAATACTGGCAATCCGTAAACTGGACGCTGACTTTTAGTGACTAAGCGCGCGCCAAGCGTTCGCTTGCGCAACGCCGAGTCCCTCACAAGCCGATTATCTCGCAGCTAGTCTTTTAGCGATGCATCCAGCCCTAGTGCTTGTCTTTGCGCGCGCACCGCTTGAGCCGGCAAGGGAATATAGCCTTGCTGGCTCACCGCCTTCTGCCCTTGCGCCGACAAAATATAACGCATAAATGCCGATTCAAGGGGCGCCAGTGGCTGATTGGGGGCTTTATTGATGTACAAATATAAATAACGGGTAAGGGGGTACTCACCCGTTCGAATCGCTGAAGGGGTGGGCTTTATCGCCGCTTTTCCCTGGTGTGAAATCGCCAACATGCGCGCGCCAGAGGCCTGATGACCAATTCCTGCATACCCGATAGCATTCAGCGAAGAGGCCACCGACTGCACCACTGACGCCGAGCCAGGCTGCTCATTCACATCGGCACGAAAATCCCCACGGCACAACGCGGCTTGCTTAAAATAACCATAGGTACCGGATACCGAGTTGCGGCCGAATAATTGTAAATCTCGGTTGGCCCAACGGCCTGATAAGCCCAATTGCCCCCAGGTTGCCACCGGCTGACTCGCCCCACACCAAAGCGTGCGAGAAAATACCGCATCCAGCTGTTGAAAGCTGATGGCGCGTAAAGGGTTATCTTGGTGGACATAGACGGCCATCGCATCCACCGCAACGGGGACCGCGGTAGGAGGATAGCCAAAACGTGCTTGAAACGCATTTTCTTCACTGACCCGCATCGGACGACTCATGGGGCCAAGTTGGGCTGTCCCTTCCACCAGCGCGGGGGCGGCGGAGGCAGAGCCTGGCGTTTGTAGCTGTATATTCACTCCGGGATGCAACCGTTTGAATCCTTCCGTCCAAGCGGCCATCATATTGGCTAGGGTATCTGATCCCACTGAGCTCAAGTTACCGGATATACCACTGCTACGTTGATAATCAGGCAGGGTGTCAGCATGACTAAGGCTCGCCACACTCAATAGCAGGCAGGCTGTGGCCAAAAACCGCTTTAACATGCTAATCGCTCCGGTAAGGTAAAGGAGAACGTGCTCCCTACCCCGAGTTCACTTTGAATATCTAATTCCGCATCGTGATGACTGAGCGCATGTTTTACAATCGCCAGTCCTAAGCCACTGCCACCCGTTTCACGGGAGCGGGCTTTATCTACCCGATAAAAACGCTCGGTTAACCGATCCAGATGTTGCGGCGCGATACCCTCGCCACTGTCCTGTACTTCCAAGCGTGGGCCTTTGCTTGCGCGATACCAACGCACAGTGATCCCAGCTTTGGGCGGAGTATGCTTTACTGCGTTATAAACTAGGTTGGAAATCGCGCTGCGTAATTGGTCGTCATTGCCTTTTACTTTAAGGCTGGTATCAACTTCAAACGTGAGTACATGCTCACTATCACCACTTAAGGCTTGAGCTTCTTTTTGTAGCACATCAAGCATGGCGGGCACATCGACAAGATGATCCAACTCAGGCTTGGCCGCCGCTTCAATTTTAGACAGGGTCAAAAGCTGTTCTACCAGTGACTCCATCCGGGACAATTGCTCGGTCATCACCCCATGTGCTTTCGGCCACATGGGACCGACGACCATCTCTGGATCTTCCGTCATTTCTAAGTAGCCACGTAACACCGTCATCGGCGTGCGTAGCTCATGTGAAACATTGGCGAAAAAGTTGCGGCGCATCCCTTCCAGTTGCTTCAACTGAGTGATATCACGCACCACCATCAAATATTCGCCTTCCGCATAGGGCATGGTCCGGAACTCAAGTGTGCGCGCGCTATTAAGGTGAGAGCGCATCTCAAGCGGCACATCGTAGTTGGCATCAGCTATATAGCTGACGAATTCAGGGGCGCGGATAAGGTTACTGATATGCTGACCATTATCATCAGGCATACGCAAGCCAAGCAGCTCTTGGGCTAATTTGTTACACCAGACAATGGCACCGTCACGCTCAAACACCACCACCGCATCCGGTAAAGACTCTGCCCCGTTGCGAAAGCGACGAATCAGATTCGCCAGCTCCTTACGGCGACGACGATTACGCTTTTGTAAGCGATAAATCCCATTAAACAAAGGCTCCCAGGAGCCAGTGCCTGAGGGTGGCATCAGGCTTTTGTCTTTCCAAAGCCAATCGGACAGCTTGACCTGCTGATGCAGGTGCCAAAGCAGCATGGCAACGGTAGCGCCAAGCAATAGCCAAGGTAGGCCACCAAACAGCCAGCCTATAATAAACCAAGGTAAATAAAAAAAAGCCAGCTCCCAGGCTAGCTTCTTCCAAGACAGTCGTTCGACCATTGCGTCTCCATGCAGCCTACACCTGATGTAGGCCGGATTTAACTACGTGTTGAAAAGCGGTATCCAGCGCCGCGTACCGTTTGTACCAATTTAGCGTGCCCACCGGCTTCTAGCACTTTGCGCAAACGACGAATATGCACATCGACCGTTCTGTCTTCAACATAGACATTGGTGCCCCACACGTTATTGAGTAGCTGCTCGCGGCTATATACACGCTCTTGATGGGTCATGAAAAAGTGCAACAGCTTAAACTCGGTCGGCCCCATGTCTAGCGGCTCATCATTGGCGGTCACTCGGTGCGAGACAGGGTCAAGTTTCAACCCTTGTACTTCAATAACATCATCCAAGGTTGTTGGTGACACGCGGCGCATCACCGCTTTTAATCGCGCCACCAGCTCTTTTGGCGAGAAAGGCTTGGTGATGTAGTCATCGGCGCCTACTTCCAGGCCTCGCACTTTGTCTTCTTCTTCGCCCCGTGCGGTTAGCATCACCACGGGGATTTGTCGGGTTAGCTCTTCCCGCTTTAAGTGCTTAATCAGGTTAAGCCCCGACCCGCCAGGTAACATCCAATCCATCAGGATCATTTCTGGGTAAGGCTCGCAAATTTGCGCCAGTGCCGAGTCGTAGTCCTCTGCCTCAACCGTTTGATAGCCTTTTTGTTCAAGTACAAAACAAAGCATCTCGCGAATGGGGGCTTCGTCTTCAACAACGAGAATCCGTCTAACCATGATAATTACCTAGTGTTATCATTGAACTGGCGCCATTATGTGGATTTATTATGACATTTTTGTGACCCAGCGCGAGCTATTTTCCCCTTGTGTCAACAGGCTGTGACCTAGCCAACACCTTGCTGTGTCACCATGACTCTGCTTGCGCCGCCACCTTGGCTATCTACCTGCACTTGCGCACCAATCCGTTCAACCAGCGTATTAACATGCGAGATCACGCCTATTTGTCGGCCATCGGCTTGCAGAGTATCCAGACAGGCGAGCGCCATTTCTAAGCTTTCAGGGTCTAAGGTGCCAAAGCCCTCATCAATAAACAATGAGCCAAGCTGGCGGGTATCTGCCGCCAAAGAGGCCAGTGCCAGCGCCAGCGAAAGCGAGACTAAAAAACTCTCTCCGCCAGACAGTGATTCGACACTGCGCACCTCATCACCCATATCATGATCGACCACCTGTAACGCCAGCAAGCTATCCGGTACCGTTTGCAATGCATAACGTGGTGACAATGACGTCAAGTGCTCATTGGCAATCTCGACCAACTGGGACAAGGTTAACGACTGGGCTAGATTACGGAATTTCGCCCCGCTAGCAGAGCCAATCAGATCCGCCAGTTTTAGCCATTGCTCGGTTTGCTGCCGCTGTGCCTCGATTTTTTCAGTCAGGGAACCGGCTTGGTGTTTGGCTTTTTCCGACTCCGTCAATTGATGGCGGAGGGTGAATAGCCGCTGCTCGTTTTCTTCAAGTGCTTGTTGCCAGCTCGCTTGCTGCGCGCTAAGTGATGCCTCATCCTCCGCGAGTTGCTGCGTCGCTAGCCAAGCACTTGCATCAGCGATGGCCTGCTGACAATGACTAAGCTGTTGCTGACGCTCATCAAGGCGTGTTTTTGCTTCTTGATAACGCGCCTCAACGTCGCTGATAGCCTGTCGCTCATTGGCTCGCCATGCCTCACTGTAAGAAAGTGCGGTAATTAAATCATACTGATGAACACCAAGCTCCGGCTGCCATTGGATCCAACGTCTAACACTTGCGCGGTAGCGCTGGTCCGCCTCACGCTGCTGGGTATCGAGAGTTTGCTGGCGCGCCTGTACGCCCGCGCGCTTTTCACTGGCCTGCGTATACGCCTGCTCAGCGTGGTTACGTTGCGCCCGTTGTCCGTCGATGGCAGCTTTATATTCTCGCTCCAACGCCTCTAAATCTGATTGCGGGATCAGTGCTTGGCGCGCGACACTTTGTTGTTGATGCTCTTGCGCCAACACGACCAATTGCGCTTGCCGTGCTTGAATATCTTCCGACAAGCTCTGACACTGCTGCGAGAGCGTGGCCAGTTCGGTCTCTCTTTGTTGTTTTTGCTCAGCAAGCGCCGCTTTTTCATCTTGCAGCGCCTGGTAGGCCTGAATTTTTTGCTCCATCTGGCGGATATAATGCGCCGCCCCCACCTGTTGCAGGCTCGCCAGCCATTGCCCAGCACCTAACTGCTGATCCAACGATTGGCTGACGCGCGTGAGTTGCGCGTGTTGCTGTTGCCATTGCTCATCAATCGCGTTGAGTCGTGTCTCACACTCAGTCAGTGACTGATCAAGTTGATGACGTCGAGCCACTCGCTGCTCACGTGCATGTTGGAGTTCCGCGATGGCCGTATCCATTTGTTGCACGTGCGCAAGCTGTTGTTGGCGCTCCGTCATCGCTTGATAACAGGTTTGATACTCGGCATAGGTTTGTTGCGCCTGTGCGTCAATCTCGCTGAGGATGTCACTGAGTGGACGTGATAAGTCGATGGCTTCATCCAGCTCAGCGATCGCGGCATACACCTCTCGTTTGCATTGTTGTCGCTCAGCCTGCCAAACCGCTCCCTGCTCTTTTAACTCGGCACACGCGTGCTGGCTTTGCTGGTGCTGTTTCTGCCAATAATAGTATTCGGCATTGTGCTGGTTATACGAGGCTTGCAGGGCGTCTACACGCGCCTGCTGCTGGGCGATCATGCCTTCAATCGCCGGGGCATGGTGCAAATAAGGATGTTCGGTGGCCCCGCAGAGCGGACAAGGATCCCCCTCGTGTAAGGTTTGGCGAAGATCATCAAGCTCGACCACCGCCATCGCCTGTTGGAGGCTATTTTGTGCTTCTTCGACCTGAGCCTGCTCACGGGTCAGCGTGTCTTTCAAATGGGCTAAATGGGCTTGGCTGTCCGCAAACAATGCTTGGTGTTTTTCCAGCTCCGTTTGATTATGCTGACAGCGCTCTTGCCAATACTGCCAGTTTTTCCCCTCTGTGAGCACCGCTTCTTGCTGCTGCTTTTGCGTGTGCAGTTTGCTGTACCGCGCCTGGTCCGCGTCTTGATTTGCCTGCAACGCCTCGGGCTCCAGCGCTTGTCGCTTGGCTTTCAGCTGCGCACTACTGTCATCCACTTGGGCAATGTCTTTGTCTAACTTGTCACGTTGCGGCTGCCAATGTTGCTGCTGATGATAACGGGCTTGATACTCTTCTTGCAGCGCCGAGAGTGTATCTTGGCAATCGAGGTACTGGCGCAGGTTATCGAACACCGGCTGATAGTGCTCCGCCACATGCGAGAAGTCACCATATCGCGAGATTTCTTGCTCTAACGCCTTCTCGCGACGTTGCTGTTGCTCGGCTTGTTCGCGCGCATGGACGAGTGACTGGTGAGCATGACGATACTTTTGCTGCTGCTCATTCAACGCCACGTTTTGATCGTGCATTTGCCGCTCAATGCCGGACAATTGCGTATCGATTTGCTGCGCCTCACGCACTTTAGGCTCAATATCCGCCCAATATTGCTCGGCCTCAGCCAATGCTCGGTTGGCGGCGCGCCAGCGTTCGGCTTCTTGTTCATATGCTTGCGCAATCTCGCGCTCTTCGCGTGCGAGTTGATGGCTTTCGAGTGTGAGCGCTTGGCGTTGCCACTGGCTGGTTTGCACCGCTTGCCAGTCGTCGCGCGCCACTTGCACTCGCTCTATCTCATCCAACGCCTCTCGCCGCGCGGCAATGCCTTCTCGCGCTTCACTCGCTTCATCGAGCGCCTGCTGAGCCGTCTCGACACCCTGCTGCGCTTGGGCAAGGTGCGTGTGTTGTTGGCGGTAGTCGTTGAGTTTTCTCAGCTGAGTTTGTAAATCGTGAATGTGCTGCTGGCATTGCGCCTGATCTTGGTGCAGTTGCTGTTCTTCATCATCCGTGAGTAACTGAATATCGCCCAACTGTTGGGTCAGTTGATCCAGTGCTTGCTTTTCATCGCGGGCCCGCTCGTGTGCCATTTGCGACAGTCGGCTATATATCTCAGTGCCTGTCATCCGTTCAAGCAAGGCCGCTCTATCATCAGCAGACGCTTTTAAGAAAGCGGCAAAATCCCCTTGCGGCAACATCACCGCACGGCGGAACTGTTCATAACTGAGACCAACGAGACGCTCTATTTCACTGAGTACTTCCTGTTTTTTACCGGCAATACGTTGGCCTGTGGCGAGGTTCTCCAACCAATGCTCGCTCGCCTGTATGCGGCCATCCGCCTTGCCCCGCGCCCGGCGTACCGACCAGTGTGCGCGCCAACGGCTGCCGTCATAGGCGACAAAATCAACCTCTGCGTATCCCTCACCTTTGCCACGCGATAAGATACTACGCACATCATTGGCTTTAACCCGAGTGGCCGGGTCACCTAAGCCAATATCCGCATCATGCTTTTTATTGGACTGAAAGCGCGGGATCTTGTCGTAAAGCGCCAAGCAAATCGCATCCAAAAGCGTCGACTTTCCCGCGCCCGTCTTGCCTGTGATCGCAAATAAGCCACTGTCACCCAGTGGTCCTTGTGAAAAGTCCAATACAAACGGATGTTGAATGCTGGCCAAATTCTCGCCACGTAATGCCAGGATTTTCATCGTTTATTGATCCTCGTCCTGTTCCAGTTGCTCCAATAACTGAGAAAACGTTGCTGATAACGCCGTATCCGGTTCACCTTGATACTTTTGCTGCCAGCCATGACGCAGTACCTGATAAGGCTCAACCTCAGATAACCGTTGTTGCCGAAAGCCACTTTTTTGTGGTTGTTCTCGATAATGAGGGGTAATTTTGGCAAGCCGTACGGGTTTACTCTCTAGCGCGGCTAAGATCTTTTCTCTTAACATCGGCTGGGGTTTATCCAATAAAACAGGGATATCAAGCAAAGGCTGCTGCGACAGCGGTAAAGGCTCAAGCGTGAGCCTCGCCAAGGCGTCGAGTACCGTCTCCAGCGGTGCGGGCTGTTCCGGCACTCGCCATAAATCAACCGCACGCGGCACATAATGTGGCACCACACTTTGTAGCTGGTTGTCATCAAGGGTCACGGCTAATACTTGGTGCCGATAGTGACGCTCTGATAACGATAGCGGAATAGGCGAGCCGCAGTAACGGATCCGGGATTGTTTCGCCACTTGCTGGGCTAAGTGCAAATGCCCGAGTGCGACATAAGCAATATCCTCACTGAAAATATCTGCCGGCAACGCATGCTGATTCCCCCCCAGAATGCGTCGCTCTGACATCTCTGATAACTCGCCACTGGCCATATACACATGGCCCATTGCTATCAATGCCTGATCAGCGCACGCATTCTCGCGCCCCGCTTGCTCGGTTTGCTGATAAATAGCTCGTACTCCCTCAATAAGCCGATCGTCGTTTTCATCAAGCCCTTCTGTGCGTAAATCACCACTTCGCAAAAAAGGCACTGCCAAAACCCAAGCCGCGACCTCGCCTGACTTATCGGTAATTGGCACTCGCATACGTTCCGTATCTAGAGCGCCATCGCCATCTCTCGCGATGGCGCCAATTAAGTGTAAATCAAAGGCTTTGAGTAGCTCGTGTGGGGCGTCGAGTTTGCTAGGTGAGTCATGATTCCCGCCAGTGATCACTACATTTAAGTCTGGCAGTGCTTTGGCAATGTCAGCTAAAAATCGATACAGCATCCGCCAAGCACTGGCGGGTGGGTTAGCACTGTCAAACACATCTCCCGCCACTAATAAGGCGTCGGCTTGCTCATCGATGAGACATTGCTTAAGCCAATCGAGAAAAGCTTGATGTTCATATTGGCGATCATAACCATGCAGCTGATGACCAAGGTGCCAATCGGAGGTATGAATGATTTTTAACACAACTGAGGTAATCCATTCGTTGAGGAAGTTAGGCAAGTTTGTCTCGCTGAAGTCGCGAGCAGGGTTAAATTCTACGCTAATTGCAGCGACATTCGAGAGTGAATGCAATACCATGTTGCCTTTCTCACAACAGGATGGATAAAGCCTCGCCATGATTTGGTTTAAGAATTTACTCGTCTATCGTCTTACCCGTGATATTCCTCTCGATCCAACCCAATTGGAAAGCCAGCTCAAGGAGTTCGACTTTACCCCTTGTGGCAGCCAAGACATGCAAAAATTTGGCTGGGACAATGCACTGGGTAAGCATGGCGATATGCTCACGCATGTCAGCGGTAACAATATCCTGATCCGCGCTCGCAAAGAAGAAAAGTTGCTCCCCGCCTCGGTGATCAAAGACGCCTTGGAAGAGAAAGTCGACGCCATGGAGCAAGCCCAAGGGCAACGCCTGAAAAAGCGCGAGAAAGATAGCCTAAAAGACGATGTGGTCATGGAGCTCTTGCCACGTGCCTTCACGCGCCAAAGCCAGATGTGTGCCTTGATCATGGCCGATAAAGGCCTGGTATTAGTTGATGCAGCCAGCATCAAAAAAGGCGAAGAGTTGCTCGCGCTATTACGAAAATCCATCGGCAGCTTACCCGTCGTGCCGGTTGAAACCGAGACCCCAGCAGAACACGCGATGACCGAATGGGTGAAGCAAGGCCAAGCGCCGCAAGGCTTTCACCTCGGTGATGAGGCAGAACTGAAAGCGCTACTCGAAGAAGGTGGGGTGATAAAATGCAAACAGCAAGATCTCACCAGTGACGAAATTCAGGCGCACTTGGAGGCAGACAAACAAGTCACCAAGTTATCCATGGACTGGCAAGAGCAAATCGACTTCGTATTAGGCGATGATTTGAGCCTGAAGCGCCTGAAATTTTCTGAAGAGATCCGCGATCAAAACACTGACATCGACCGAGAAGATGTTGCCGCCCGCCTTGATGCTGACTTATCGCTGATGTGCGGCGAGCTCGACACGTTATTAGAAGGCTTATTCACGGCTTTAGGCGGTTTAAAAACCGACTAACTAATCCCTACAAAGATTAGGTAAATTCGGCTGGTAGTGTGGGCAATGTCACAGTAAAATGGCGCCCACACTCACCTTCAACGTGAAGGTGCCTGACTTATACTCAGACTCAAGCTTGGAATTATGTTTACGCCAGAATTACTCTCTCCCGCCGGTAGCCTAAAGAATATGCGCTATGCGTTCGCCTACGGGGCCGACGCCGTGTATGCCGGTCAGCCACGCTACAGCCTGCGTGTGCGCAACAATGAATTCAACCACGAGAACCTGAAAATCGGCATCGATGAAGCCCACGCACAGGGTAAGAAATTCTACGTGGTTTGTAATATTCAGCCGCACAACGCCAAGCTCAAAACCTTTATTCGCGATCTCAAACCGATTATCGATATGGGCCCTGATGCGCTGATCATGTCGGATCCTGGGCTTATCATGATGGTGCGTGAGCACTTCCCTGATATGGCAATCCACCTTTCCGTGCAAGCCAATGCGATTAACTGGGCGACCGTCAAGTTTTGGCAGCAGCAAGGGATCGAGCGTGTGATCTTATCGCGTGAGCTATCACTGGAAGAGATCGAAGACATCCGCCAACACTGCACTGAAATGGAGCTTGAGGTGTTTGTTCACGGCGCGCTATGCATGGCGTATTCTGGTCGTTGCTTGCTGTCAGGCTATATCAATAAGCGCGATCCAAACCAAGGTACCTGCACCAATGCCTGCCGTTGGGACTATAAAGTCCATAAAGGCAAAGAAGACGATGCAGGCCAAGTCGTACAAGTTCAAGAGGTGACGCCAACTCTGGGTAAGGGCGAACCGGTTGATGATGTGGTATTGCTCGAAGAAGGCGGACGCCCAGGTGAGTTGATGGCCGCTTATGAAGATGAGCACGGCACCTACATCATGAACTCAAAAGACTTACGCGCCATTCAGCACGTTGAGCGCTTGACCCAAATGGGCGTGCACTCGCTAAAAATCGAAGGTCGCACTAAGTCTTTCTATTACTGCGCACGCACAGCACAGGTGTATCGCCAAGCAATTGATGATGCCGTGGCCGGTAAACCGTTCGATGAGAGCCTGATGAATACCCTCGAGAACCTTGCACATCGGGGCTATACTGAAGGCTTTTTGCGTCGTCATACCCACGATAGCTACCAAAACTATGACTACGGCTATTCAATTTCTGAACAGCAGCAATTTGTCGGCGAATTCACTGGCAAGCGCCGTGGCGATCTGGCTGAAGTGGAAGTGAAAAACAAATTTATGCTCGGTGACAGCCTTGAGCTGATGACGCCACGCGGCAATGTGCATTTCACCTTAGAGGCGATGGAAAACCGAAAATCAGAAGCGATCGACGATGCCAAAGGCAGCGGCCATTTCGTGTTTATTCCCGTGCCCGCTGATATGGATCTAGAGTACGCGCTACTGATGCGTAACCTACAATCAGGCCAGGATACGCGTAACCCATCGGGTAAGTAATATGGCACTACTCATCACCGATAAATGCATAAACTGCGATATGTGTGAGCCCGAGTGTCCTAACGGGGCTATCTCGATGGGGTCCGAAATCTTTGAGATCGAACCAGATTTATGCACCGAGTGTAAAGGCCATTACGAAAAACCGACGTGTCAGTCAGTTTGCCCGATCTCCAAGTGCATTATCACCGATCCCGATAATGTCGAGACCGAGGATCAGCTCCTAGAAAAATTTGTGGTCATCCAAGGGATGGCCTAAACCACTAAAAGCGCCGCGAGGCGCTTTTTTTATGTCTGTATCAATCTAATCTACAACAGAGAACTAACGCTAAGCGCTTAACAGTAATACATGGCAGTCTCAAATGAAGGGGTTGCGTTGAGGCGCTCAGGCTCACACATATCGCAATTGGTACCCTAGGGTTCTGCTTTTAACATAAGCAGGCTATTTACTCCGAGCCTAAACGCAAAAAACCCCAGCTTTTCAGCTAGGGTTTCTAAGTAGTGGTGGAGGTCCGGGGTTGCGGACAATGGGCAGTCCACCCTGCGGGACTCATTCGCCCTGCGGGCGAACCTAGCCAATAACAAAAAACCCTACTAAAATTAGCAGGGTTTCTAAGTAGTGGCGGAGTGGACGGGACTCGAACCCGCGACCCCCGGCGTGACAGGCCGGTATTCTAACCAACTGAACTACCACTCCGCACCAATTCTGTCTCATCAAAGTCTTACATATCATTGCTTTGATGATTAAATTGCGAGCTATGCGTAGGGAGTTTTGAAGCGAGAAGCACAGTGTATGCCAATACATGA